>NZ_VOZI01000004.1:0-200564 GCF_013419835.1 Acinetobacter sp. YH12052 | reverse complement strand
GCATTGAATTTTTTCGATTGTAGCTCGTGATAGCGCGTTAGGTTTTGATTCAGTTTTTCAATTTGGCTATTGGATGAAGCGGTAGCTTGGTCTTCGCCTTTTAAGTCTTGCATCCATGCAGGGCTGACATGCCATGCTTGCTCTAGACTTAAGCTGGCATTGTCTTGGCTTTGGCTATGCTGATGTTTACTTTGAACTGAACCTGCGCCTTCTTCTTGGCTGAGACCATCGGCTTGCCAGCGCTGCACATGGACCGCAGTCGGTTGAATGCTACGTTCACCGATCAAACTGGTGATGCTGTCTTGTTTTTCTGTGGCGCTAGAACGATGAAAGCGGATACTACGACGGCTGAGCGCTTGATATTGGCTATTGTCATCAATCAGGCGGAGTTTTTGTTTTTCAATTTGGGCTGAGGAATGCGGCACTTTCAGCTGTGCTTCATCGATGAGCCAGTTGATGCCCTCACTGCGCCAAAGACGCGTTAAAAAGTCATAATCGCTTTCATTCGACTGCATGATGAAAGGTCGAACGTCATAGTTTTGGCTTAAACCACTTAGGTCGAGCGTTAGACTGGCAGCAAAGAGCGGACTTTTGCTTTGCCATTCTTTAAAGAGAGTTTCACTGACATCGCGAACAGATTTGTTCATAAACACACGGCTGTTCCTGCGTTTATGCCACAGCGATGTTGCATCTTCTAAAGTGAGTTTATACAGCGTGAGTGAACCGTCACTCTGCCCTTGGGTGGCTTCGGTAATAATACCCGTGGTGCGGAAGAGTTCGCCCTGATCGGTTACTTGATCAACGGCGACTTGTGCGCCAATAAATTGTTTTAGCGGAATAAGGGCATTAGTAGATAGGCAAATCAAAGTCGCTTGCACGCCTTGGTTTAAGACATGCTCCCCATCAATACGTTGAATAAAAAGCTCTTCATTCAACGCAGGGTTGGAAAATTGCACATGAATGGCACGTTTTTGGGCGGATAGACCCAATTGTTCTAATACAGCAAATATTTTGCCTAACATAATAAAAATTCTAAATTGTAATCATGGAAATAATTTTGCTGCTAGTTTAGTCAAATTCATCAATAAACTTAATGCTTAAAACCATAGAAGATGTTTCGTTATGTAAAATCCACGATTCAAAAATTCACTTAAAACTAAAAAGCTGAGAACCCATGCACTAAAATACTTCTTGCTTATAAAATATTCACAAAATGGTCTTAGACCATGCACTTGCATCCAACAAGCAACGTCATTCACACAAGTGTAAAAATAATATTATCGTCTAATTAACATCGAGCTTAATGATCAAATTTTTAATATTATCTTTAAAAATAGTAAATTAATTTAAACTTAAGCTAGATTAAAAAACATACAACCCTTTCTTTCCTGTCTTGTAATTCACCTAAGATCCCCTATAATTCAAAAAAACAGACAAGTCTGTCTATTTTGCTGCAAAAACCGAATGAATTTAGCATTCAGAGGGTAAAAATATAAATGAGAGAAAACGTATAAAACGTTCGAAAATCAAATCATTGACTTAAGCTAACAAAGTAAATGATTTGAACGCATAGTTGTCAGCAAAGCGCGATTACCCCAAATAATCGCGCTTTTTATTTTTTTAGAATCTTAAGTTATGTGAAAAAAATTGATGGTTAATCAATACAAATAAGTCGTCGCTAGATTTAAAACCCAGATGCCTACAAGCAAATTTTAAGCGGTCAATTCCAAACGAATTAAGGTTTCAACTCGCTTCCAATAATCTGCTAAATGCACTTGGTTGGGATCAATTTGGGCTTGGATAGTCATGCCATCCAAAATACTACTCAGAAATGCAGCTAGTTGTTCAGTTTGCTGAATGCCCAGATTTTGTAAGGCAGTACTTAATTTTGATTTAAGCCACTCTTTATAGTCAATCGCAGGTTGCAATGAAGACGGATAAACTTTAGATATTTCTTCTACTGCTTTTTGAAACATACAACCATTGAAATCTGCAGTATGAAACCAAGCATCGTACCAAGCAAAAATGGTTTTAATATGCGAAAGATGGTCTTCTGGATCACATTCTGCAATAGCAGCTTCAAGTGATTCCTGTAAATTAAGATTTCGAATCACGAGACATTCTTCAATTAATTTGGCTTTAGAGGGGAAATATTTATAAAACGTCATTTTAGCAACGCCCGATTCCCCAATAATTCGATCTATACCAATCGAGTTATAGCTATAAGAATTGAAGAGTTGGAGCGCAACGTTAATGATGTCTTGCTTTTTCGACATTTAGTTTACCTGATGCACCAATGGGGCCTAAACATAAAGCTTTTAAGGTAGAAAACCTAATTTTTAAACATAATTTTCGCGCGCTATTGTAAAGCATAACTTAATTGGAGTCTGTAGATAAAACTTCAGCATCCCATTAAATACAGTCTGATTTCAGAAGATTTATCGATATAGCAGTCAGGAAAATTTCGTATAAAACTGACTGCTATTTTAATTTC
Source organism: Acinetobacter sp. YH12052 (assembly GCF_013419835.1). Classification (NCBI taxonomy): domain Bacteria; kingdom Pseudomonadati; phylum Pseudomonadota; class Gammaproteobacteria; order Moraxellales; family Moraxellaceae; genus Acinetobacter; species Acinetobacter sp. YH12052. The sequence goes on along the minus strand of NZ_VOZI01000004.1, from coordinate 198,070 downwards.
AACTAGCGATTTAACGACTATTCATCTGCGTTAAAAACATGGATAAAATGAATGCCATTAACGGTGGATTTAAGAGTAAGTATTTAAGAGCAAGGGGTACTCAGAATATTTTTTTGCTTACGCTCTTGTAATGCTTTTCGAATCACCTGATAACCACCCGTTAAACCTAAGATCGCCATGATTGCGGCCACAATCAAATCTGGCCATAGACTTCCTGTACCAAATACCCCGACGGCCGCCAAGATCACCGCGACATTACCAATCGCATCATTACGGCTACATAGCCAAACCGATTGCATATTGGAGTCACCTTCACGGAAAGCATATAAAACATATGCACAAATGACATTAGCGACTAGAGCCAAAATACCAATTATACCCATGGTGATCGGTTCAGGTGCGATCCCATTTGCATAGCCATAGAGCACTTTGGCAATGACCACGATCCCAAACGCTGCCATGACAAAACCTTTAACCAAGGCAACTGTTGCACGCCAATATAAACTGGCGCCTAGCACGGCTAATGAAACTCCATAATTAACAGCATCACCAAAGAAATCTAACGAGTCCGCCCAAAGCGCAGAAGAATGTGCATAAGCCCCGCCAATCAGTTCCACCAAAAACATCATGGCGTTAATGATTAAGGCGATCCAAAGCGCGATACGAAATTTACTGTTTGGTTTGCTTGGTGCTGGCTCATGACTACATGTACATGCCATAAATATGCTCCAATTTAAAAATCAATGGATTTGTATTATTCTTATTCAAAACTATGGACTCACTCCAAGGTCAAGCATGAACGTACAAAAACATTATTTGATTAAAGAATTGTCCACCAAATCTGGGGTAAGCGTTGACAGTATTCGCTTTTATGAAAAGAAAAAACTGCTGAAACCTAGCTTCCGCGCAGACAACAATTATCGCTATTATGATGAAGAAATGTACAAACGTTTGGTTTTTATTAAGCGCTGTCGAAACCTCGATATTTCTCTCACCGAGATTCAAACCCTGCTTGAACTTGAGCAATCCCCTACGCAAAGCTGTCATGCTGTGAATGAATTAATTGATAATCACATTCGTCAAGTTTCTGAAAAAATTAAAGAATTAGAAAATTTTAAAATACAGTTAAGTAAGCTCCGTGCCAGTTGTAATGAAACCAGTCAAATTAATGATTGCCAAATTTTAAAACATTTGGAAAACGGAATATCTTGAAAACCCAACTAAAATACTTGGTTGAATCCTTTTTTTAGATCACTACAATAAAGCCATAAATTTTTTATGCCTTTATTGACATGACGATTCAACACGTAACCGAACTCCTCTCACCTGCTGGCTCATTGAAAAACATGCGCTACGCTTTTGCTTATGGCGCAGATGCCGTGTATGCAGGTCAGCCGCGATATAGCTTACGTGTGCGCAATAATGCTTTCGACCATGACAATTTAAAAATTGGCATTGAAGAAGCCCATGCTTTAGGTAAAAAGTTTTATGTGGTGGTAAACATCCAACCGCATAACTCAAAACTGAAAAATTTCATCCGTGACCTTGAACCTGTGGTTGCCATGAATCCTGATGCGCTAATCATGTCTGACCCTGGTCTGATCATGATGGTGCGTGAACATTTTCCAGAAGTGTCCATTCATTTGTCTGTACAAGCCAATGCGGTGAACTGGGCAACGGTTAAATTTTGGAAAAATATGGGACTGACACGTGTCATTCTGTCACGTGAATTATCAATCGAAGAAATTGAAGAAATTAAACACAATGTACCTGATATGGAAATTGAAGTTTTCGTACACGGTGCATTATGTATGGCTTACTCCGGTCGTTGCTTACTTTCTGGCTATATGAATAAACGTGATGCAAACCAAGGTGCATGTACCAATGCATGCCGTTGGGATTATAAAATTCACGATGCAGTTGAAGATGAAACTGGTGATGTTATTCCAGTCACACAAATTGAAGAATCATCATGCTGCAATAATAAAAATGCCGATGAGCAACACGCCCTAGAACAACACCAATTCGGCGAGCCGGTTTTATTACAACGCAATGAAGAAGACATGTTTGCTGCCGAAGAAGATGAACATGGCACTTATTTCATGAACTCGAAAGATTTGCGTGCTGTACAGCATGTTGACCGTTTAACCAAAATGGGCATTCATTCTTTAAAAATTGAAGGCCGTACCAAGTCTTACTTTTACTGTGCGCGTACCGCTCAAATTTATCGTAAAGCCATCGATGATGCTCTTTCTGGCAAACCGTTTGACCCTGCCCTCATGTCTCAGCTTGAAGGCCTTGCGAATCGTGGTTATACCGAAGGTTTTCTACGCCGCCATGTTCATAGTGAATATCAAAACTATGAAACCGGATCATCACGTTTTGATCATCAACAGTTTGTAGGTGAAGTTTTAGAACGCTATGGGGACTCTCTTAAAATTGAAGTGAAAAACCGTTTTGTTGTGGGTGATTCTTTAGAACTGATGACCACTTCAGGCAATATCACCTTCGTTTTAACTGAAATGAAAGATAAAAAAGGTAATCTGATTGAAGATGCCAAAGGTTCAGGTCATATCGTGGATATTCCTGTGCCTGCCGATGTCGATATGCGATACGCCTTACTGATTCGTAATTTACCCAATTCGACCGTAGATATTTCGGCTTCGTCTTTAGCTTATCAGGCTTGAGTTCGCTTTATGGCTTTGTTGATTACAGATAAATGCATCAATTGTGACATGTGTCTACCTGAATGTCCCAATGATGCCATTTATGAAGGCTCAAAGATTTATGAAATCGATGTCGCACGTTGTACTGAATGTGTCGGTTTCTATGAGCACCAAACTTGTGTTTCAGTTTGTCCGATTGAGTGCATTATTCCACATCCGGAGCATATAGAAAGCCAAACTGATTTATTGGAGAAGTTTAAAGGTTTGAATTTATTTAAATCTTAAATGCATGGTGAGATTGGCGTAAGACTTGCTTAATCCACTTTATATAGAGAAACAACCTTGGGGAAAGTATAAAAATAAGGTTGTAAAACAAAAATAGCTGGGCAACGAATAGGGTTCAAAATGTGTGGGGACATTTTTGAATCCTAATTTTGCAGACAAAAAAAAGGAACTCCGGTGTTAGCATCCAAAGTTCCTGTAAAACGAGAATATTAAGAAAAATAATATTCAAATGACAACATTCAGCGCGGCCAGTGTGTTTCTCGAAACCCACTGGCCTTTCTTTTATTGACCCGAACGGATGATGTAATCAAAAGCAGATAATGATGCTTTCGCGCCTTCACCTGTCGCAATAATGATTTGTTTGTACGGTACTGTTGTACAGTCACCTGCAGCAAATACACCTTTTACATTGGTTTCATTGCGCTCGTTAATTACGATCTCACCACGGTTTGAAAGTTCAACTGCTGTTTCTTTTAAGAAATCAGTGTTTGGTAACAAACCGATTTGTACAAAGATACCAGCCAATTCAATCGTTTTGATTTCATCAGTTGCACGGTCTTTGTAGTTCAATGCAGTCACTTGTGAACCATCACCGACTACTTCTGTAGACAATGCATTCATGATCACAGTCGTATTCGGTAAGCTGTTTAACTTGTCTTGAAGCACTTGGTCAGCGCGAAGTTTGGTATCAAATTCAACAAGTGTTACATGTTCCACAATACCAGCAAGGTCAATCGCCGCTTCGACACCTGAGTTACCACCACCGATCACCGCAACACGTTTACCTTTAAACAATGGACCGTCACAGTGTGGGCAGTATGCAACACCACGTGTACGGTATTCTTGTTCACCCGGAACGTTCATTTCTCTCCAACGTGCACCTGTTGAAAGAATCACTGTTTTAGATTCAAGTTTTGCACCATTCTCTAAAGTTACTTCAACTAGACCATTGGCTGTTTGATCTGCACCTTTAATGTCAGACACACGTTGCAAGTTCATGATGTCCACACCGTACTCACGTACATGTGCTTCCATTTCAGCAGCAAACTTAGGACCTTGAGTCTTTTGAATCGACGTGAAGTTTTCAATGTCCATGGTATCCATGACCTGACCGCCCATGCGTTCAGCCACGATACCGGTTTTAATGCCTTTACGTGCAGCATAGATTGCAGAGGTATTACCCGCAGGGCCACCACCAATCACAAGGACATCAAATGCTTCTTTGGCATTTAGCTTTTCAGCATCTTTTGCGGCAGAGTTCGTATCCAATTTCGCAATGATTTCTTCCAAGGTCATACGACCTTGACCGATGTGATTGCCGTCTTGGAATACCATCGGTACAGCCATGATTTTGCGTTCTTCAACTTCGTCTTGGAAGAATGCACCATCAATCATGGTTGCAGTTGTACCCGGGTTGTAAATTGCGATCAAGTTAAGTGCTTGAACCACGTCAGGACAGTTATGGCAGCTTAAAGATACAAACACATCAAAGTTAGTTTTAAGACCTAGACCTTTGATAGTGTTCAGTACTTCGTCAGAAACTTTCGGTGCATAACCTGAAGTTTGTAGCAAAGCTAGAATCAAAGATGTGAATTCGTGGCCCATCGGTAGACCTGCGAAGAATACACGTGGTGTTTCACCTGCTTTTGCAATACCAAAGCTTGGCGCACGGCTGTTGTTACCGTCAAAACGTGCAGTCACTAAATCAGATAAGGCAGCAACTTCAGTTACCAATTCTTTAATTTTGTCTGATTTGTCCGTGCCGTTTAAAGTCGCGACGATTTCAATCGGGCCTTCAAGGCGTTCAAGTAAGGTTTTTAATTGAGCAGAAGTATTTTGATCTAACATTGCTAACGTCTCCAGAGGAGTAAATTTATTTGATAAGAGAATGATAGAACAAACCATTAAATAGGTGAAACGGTTTGTTTTTATAAAATTAATCGGTTTTACAAATCAAATAGTTAAATTTCTTTCTAAATCATAAATATATGGACGTATATTAACATTAAAATGATTTATTTCGCACACATATATCGTGACAAATTCCTCATTTTTTCTTTTTTATTGAAATTACACCAACACTATGCACAACCTGATCAATTACAAAACCTTTATAAAGCTTTAAGTTTCATTTCAGTAAGTCTGCTTTAAATCAAATGAAATATCAGATGATTTGACTGCTTTTGAGTTCCATCAATAAAGCCGCAATCAATCCCTTGCATCAATCAGCCATCGATCTACAAGTATAAAATCAACAGTGAGCAGAATAATGAAAATTGAATTTGTCTTTGATATTGTTTATCCCATGAGTTATGTCGCATTTCAAAAGTTAAAACAAAACTGGAATGAACATACAGCAACCCGTGTAGAGCTATTGCCGATTCAACGCGTTCCTGAAATTCCTGAACAAGGCTTAGATGTGCTGCAGTATTTAACCAATAAGTATGGCGCAAGTGCAGCAAATCGAAAACTCGAAATGACGAAGTTCGCCGCTTATAGCGAAGATGTGATTGTCAATATTGAGCACATGAAACGTATGCCAAACAGTCAACTAGCTCATCAAGCTATTTTGGCCTTGGACAATATTTTGGATCAATATGCCCTGACTCAAGCCTTATTCCATGCATTATTTGCACACGGTCAAAATATTGCTGATATTCACGTTTTAAAAAGCATTATTGAAGGCATTGGTTTAGATGGCTCAAAAGTACTGCGCTCAATTCAACATAAAGATATTGCAGACCGTCAGCATGAAATTACACAGTATGTAAAATCAAAGGGACAACACCCCATTCCTTTTTACCTTGTGGATGGCGAAGTAAATGATCAGACTTTTTCTACACAGGAACTTCGACAACTTTTTCATCGCGCAAGTTAATCTACCCAATATCAAAAATCCCCATACTATGTGATGGGGATTTTTATTCTGAGCAATGCCATGATCTAAAAAGTGAATAGGCCTGTTAATGAAGTCCCTGCTCAATTCGAATAATCCGTGATTTGAACTGCTGAGAAAGCAGATACAAAATTAAGCTCAAAATCAGCGTGAGTACTATCACGACGATCAACACCCAACGTACAATAACTTCTACTACATTGGCTTGCTGAACTTGTTTTTCCACGCTTTGCGCCATCGGTGTCATGGTTTTATCAAATAGCTGATTTTGCATTGCCCAGAGCTGTTCAGGCTGAAAACCGTATTCACGGAATTTTGCTGGATTTTGTTGCTCGGCATTGATTAAGGATTGCACCAAAGGAATTGCTGTCGCACGATCTACAGGCTTATGCATCAAAGCAGCTTGTGCAAGTAAATAGGCTTGCACGGGTTTTGCCAATTGTGCATCTTCCATCTCGAAAGCCAGCTGGCTTTCTTGAATATTTTTTTCATAATGTACCAATTTTTGATCTGCTGCACGGTCATCATGATTAAGGTCATATTGCACATAAGTTAAGCCTGACCAAAGCACGATAAACGATAAAATCCAGCCGACAAATTTCAATACAAATGATTGGAAGCGAATTCTAAAAAATTGAAATTTCCTTAGAAATCCAACCAAGAAAAATGCGCCAATAAATGAAACGATGAGTTTGAGAAATAACCAACCAATAAAGGATAAAAAGTTTAAAAAATAGTCGGAGGACTCACCAAGTTGATATGTCAAATCACCTGCACTGACGGGAATATGCAGTTGCTGTACGCTAGAACTTAGGCCAAAAAAGCTATAAACCATATCATGCTGAATAAACAACATCACAGCTGAAACGATCAGCACAGAAACACTGGTTAAGGTCAATAACGTCAAATTGCGTTGACGCTTCTTAATGGTTTGAAGCCCTGTTTCCAGTTGCTGCGGATTTAGCGCATATTCATCAATGGGAGGCAAAGACATACTCCTTCAGATTATATTTTCACCTCCCTCACCGTTTATGAAGAAGGGTTTGAACCACTCGATTCAATTACTAAATGATTCAAATTGTTTTGTAAGGCACGAATACGTGTCGTCGCTTCTTCACGCTTTTGTACACCTTCTTTCTGAATTTGAATCACATCATTAACGGTTTTAATGAGGGTATTTTGCACATGTTCAAGTGTGTCAATATCAATCACTGAACGCTGATTGGCTTTTGCTGTATCGACAGAGTTTTGATGCAACAAATCGGCATTGCGTTTTAACAGGTCATTGGTCGCATCATCAATGCTATTTGCCAATTGCACGCTGTTCTTTTGTTCTTGCAATGAAATCGCCAAACTAATTTGGTTTTTCCACGCAGGTAATGTGATGTTTTTAATTGCATAAAACTTATCGACCAACATCAAATTGTTGGATTGAATTATGCGAATCATCGGCAAGGTCTGCATAGCAGATTGTTGCAAGATCTGTAGATCACTCACACGTTTTTCAAGATTATTGGCCAAATGGTTGAGGTCATAGACTTTTTGCGTAGTTGTTTGATCTTGAACTTGTGTGGTTAATCTTGCAATTTCCTGTTGGATTTCCTGCTCTTTCAACTTACCTGCGGCGATATACACCCCTAATTGTTTATATTCGTCTTGTACGCCTTCAAACATTTTATCTAAGGTATTTACACGCGCTTTTAAGCCATTTTGCGAAGTTTCAATTTCTTTAACCAAAGCATCAATTTGCTCTTTGGTGGTATTAAAGTGCTGATCAAAACTTTGCTTGGCACCTTTAAATTTACTCAGTAAACCACCAAAAAATCCTGAGCTTTTAGATTTATTTAAAATGCTCGTGGTGTTTAGTTGCTGTGCGACTTGTACCACCTGATTGAGCTTTTGACCTGTCGCATCTAGATCTTTATTTTGCACCAAATTTAATAATTCATCGGTATAGGTCGACGTCTTGGTGGCAATGTTTTTACCATATTCAGCAACACTATTATGACTTAAATCTGCCAATTCCTTACGTGCAGCTTCGACTTCGTGAAAATCGGAAGTTTGTAAGCCAATTTCCTGCAAATTGAGTTGCTGAAATTTTTCTTCAGTCAATTCTTTGCTTACTTCAACGGGTAATTTTTTGGCATCTAAATCGGTCATAACTCACCTTATATTTCTAAGACTTAGAGGAATTCTCTAATGATTTTTTTAAAGTTTTAATCAAATTTTCACGGCTATTATCAAGCTTTTCCAATGAACTTGTCGAGTTACTTTGACGACTTTGTTTCACATGATATTGCCATGCTGGAATCAACACCTGCTGAGCTTCCTTATATCGATCTAATAATTCAAAAGAAAGCTGCTGAGAAAGCTGCATTTGCGTAATCGCAATATCATTACTGGCTTGTAAGGTTTGCAACGTATTCACCTTTTTCGATAAACGTTCTGCAAAGTTGTCAAGCGGATGCTGATTTTTCACAAACTGTGGGTATTCCAACAAAAACTCTTCAGCCGCGACGATATATCGCGCCATTTGCTCACGTAAGCCTTGTAGTTGATTAAAACGTGCTTGGGACTTTTGAATTTCTAACTGTAGTTTTTGGCTCAGATGATTTGCCCGATCAAGTAATTGATCTAGATTTTTGTAATATTCAACTTGTCCTGAACCATATTCCAAATCGATGCCTAACCATTTTTGCAGGGCATTAAATTTGCGTGTTTTTAAATATTTTTTTGAATTGGCTAGAGCTTGAATCAACTGCTCAATGGTTTGACTAAGTTGTTTCGTCAACTGAGGGTCAACACCATCTAGCAGCACCGACTGTGCTTGAATTAATTGATCTGCATAATGATTTAGACGATATTGATCGGTCAGTAATGGCACAAGGTCATTCCGCTTAATCGAAAGCACTTCCGCCCGATCTACCGTAATATCCTTTAACGGCACCAATACATCAATTTGTGACATAGCCAATTAAACTCAATAAAATCATTTTTATACTACAAGTTTTGCCATAAAAGTCTTGTAGTATTTTGCAAAAAATACATCTATTTCATCAGTCAAATTTCGCCATCAAATTCAACCGTTGCCTATAGATCCGCCAAAGCAGCCATACAGCATCATTTGAATGGATATGATGACCTACACAGATGAATTCAAGCTTAAGATACCCAAAGATTCAATCTAGATTTAAATTAAACAACTGACTCTACATGAATTATTATCAAAATTATCGTAAAATTTAATCCATATACTTTAGAACCAAATATTAGATCAATAAATTTAGAGGCTTAAATGGAACGTTTTTTCCATAACACAATGTATGCAGCACGTTGGATTCTGGCTCCCGTGTACTTTGGTTTATCCTTTGCACTGCTACTGCTCGCGATTAAATTTTTCCAAGAAGTCATTCATGTCCTTCCGCATATTTTAGAATATTCAGAAGCTGACCTGATTTTAGTCATTCTCTCTTTGGTCGATATGACTATGGTGGGCGGACTGATTGTAATGGTGATGTTTTCAGGCTATGAAAACTTTGTTTCGCAATTAAAAATTAATGAATCGACCAATCGCTTGAACTGGCTCGGCACCATGGATGCCAATTCATTAAAACTCAAAGTTGCAGCATCAATCGTGGCAATTTCTTCGATTCATTTATTGCGTATTTTTATGGATGCGAAAAACATCCCCAATGACAAAATCATGTGGTACATCATCATGCATTTAACCTTTGTTTTTTCTGCTTTTATGATGGGTTATTTGGATAAAATCAGTAAGCACTAATCTAGATAAGGTTAATGAAGCCATTTGCGATTATGGCTTCTCGTCAAATTTTAAATCTAGTTATTCATCAAGTTCACTCATTCGCCTTAAACGCCCAAGATCCAAGATCACGATTTGTCCATAATTCCACGCGATCACCTGTGTTTGAACAAATTGCTGTAGATGTTTATTCAAGGTTTGGCGTGAAATATTAAAAGACTCTGCAAATTCCTGCTGACTGAGTCTCAAAGGAATTTCCTGCCGACAGCCATATTGTTCATAGAGTCGAATCAAATGTCTTGCGATACGCTGCTCTAGCGTTGCTGTTCGCAAATAACGATTATGCTCAAACATCAAATACATGCGTCGACTGAGAGATTGCACGACATTCCAAAGCGCCTTCGGATCACGCTGTAAAACTGCTAAAAACGTTGTTCCAGAAATGATCGCAACCTCGACGTGTGTCGCAGCAAAATAATCATAGTTCAAAGGCTTTTGTTGTAAGAGTGCGACAAAATTAAATACCGACTGGCGACGGATATAGTCATTTACAATCAATTCACCATTATTTTGCAACCAACCAATTTGTAGCGTACCTGAAAGCAAAATATAAATATCTTGCACGATTTGTTGTTGTTTTAAGATGTGCTGCTGCGAATGAAACCGTGAATATTTCACCTGTTGCACAAGCTGTTCTAAAGTCTGATCGCTAAAGCCCTGAAAGATGTCTTCATTACGCAAAATTTGCAACAAATGCTGTTGGGTGGTGTTCTTTTGATCGCTCACGTCTATAAAAAAATGCCTAAGATCTTATTGATCTTAGGCAAGTGCTGAAAAATGTAAAACCATTGTTTTTCGCATTATTTATCTGTTTTTATGCTGTTTTAAATGACGCTCTAATACTTAAGATGCTTTCTCATAAATACGGCCTGCTTCAGAACGCAAGTTTGAAATGTCGGTGTTTTGAATATTTTTCAGCACGGTACTCGGCTGACCATTTACATCGACAGGTACATCACCCTCAATGGTGACACGTGAGGCGATACGTAACTCATCACCATAGTCATTGATGGCACGATGCTGCGTTGCACGATTGTCCCAAATGGCAACATCACCAACCGCCCAGTGCCAACGCACAATATTTTCCCATTGCACGATTTGCTCTTGAAACAGTTTAAATAAACGACGTGACTGTGCCGGACTATATCCACTGAAGCGTTTAAAGAAGTGACCTAAAACCAAACTTTTTTCACCTGTTTCAGGATGTACACGCACCAATGGATGCTCGGTTTCCACTTCTACCGCGGTACGGAATAAATGGCGACCTTCTTCATTGTACTGACCTTTGGGAGTCGCATAGTCATAACTGTTGCTATGCACCGCGCGTAATTGTTCCGCCAACTTTTGCAGCTCAGGACTTAAATCTTCATAAGCGGTCACGGTATTGGCCCAAACCGTATCGCCACCATGTTCAGGTGCAACTACATTTCTTAAAATTGTGGCTTTAGGATAATTGGGCAAAAACGTAATATCGGTATGCCACGAATCTGCGCGCCCACCACGTGAGTCAATTGACAACGTATGTGCTGTACCATCTTTGAGTGGCACACTTGGGTGATTCAACGGATTACCTAAAAGTCGTGCAAAGGCCTCTTGTTCTAGATCTGTGAGATCTTGCTGTCCACGCACAAATACAACTTTATATTTTAATAGTGCATGATTAAATTCATCGACCACGCTTTTGTCTAAATTTCCAGACAACTGAATGCCAGAAATTTCGGCACCAATACGACCGGTTACAGGTTTTACTTCAATATGCTGATATTGATAGTCTGGATTGTAATGATTCGATTCTAATTGTGTCATAGGGCTCTACCTTATTCTTCAAATTATTAAGCAACGATGGTGTTGTTGAAATACAGTGTGCCGACTTCGTGCCCATGACTCTGTCAATTCTTTGACAGTTTTCCCAAGTTAAACTGCTATGGTTGTGATGAAATCTGCTTAACAACTTTTGCCCATTTCATATCTAAAAATGCAATAAAGAAAAAATAAAAAAGCCATCGGTATCGATGGCTTTGTGTACGGATTATATCTGTTTATCACAGCGGAATTATAGATAATTCCCTTCACGCTCAGGTTGATAGAGCACTTTAATGATTTTGACTTTCATGGTGTGACCATCAGGCTGCGGCCATTCTATTTCCTGCCCTTCAGCCAAACCTAAAATGGCAGCGCCCACTGGAGCCAAAACATTGACTTGACCTTTATCGCCACGAAAATCATGTGGATAGACCAGTGTAATTTCGGTTGCTTCTGTGGCAGGTGCAATATTAATGAGAACCTTGGCGTTCATACTCACCACATTGGCAGGGACATCTTGTGGAGCAACCACTTCAGCGCGCGCCATCTCATCTTCCAAATGCTCCATCGTCGGTGTCAGCTTTGACTGATGCTCCAACATGGTTTCTAAGCGATGTAAATCTTGTTCTGAAAGAATAATATTGGGTTTATTCATATAAAGTTCCTTTGCGACCTTGCCAACAGATCTATAGCGATGGGCAAATTTTTTGTTATCTCTTATTCCGTTATATCAGAAATATAAATGTTTAGATAACTTTTGAATTTTTCTGATGACATAAAAAAAAGCCCCCTTGAGGGGGCTTTCTCAAGTCAGACTTATTTTGCGTAAACTGGGAATTTAGCGCAAACAGCAGCAACTTTTTCTTTCACTGTAGCAATCACAGCTTCGTCACCTTTGCTGTCTAGAACGTCAGCGATCCAGCCTGCAAGGTCACGTACTTCAGCTTCGCCAAAACCACGTGTTGTTACAGCAGGAGTACCGATACGGATACCCGAAGTCACGAATGGAGAACGTGGGTCGTTTGGTACTGAGTTTTTGTTCACAGTAATGTGAGCAGCACCTAACCAAGCATCGGCATCTTTACCAGTAATGTCTTGTTTAATTAAAGATAATAAGAACAAATGGTTCTTAGTACCGCCAGAAACAACATCATAACCACGTTCGATTAAAACTTCAGCCATTGCTTGCGCATTCTTAACAACTTGTTGTTGGTAAGCTTTATATTCAGGCGCCATTGCTTCTTTGAAGCAGATCGCTTTAGCCGCTACAGCGTGAACTAAAGGACCACCTTGGTTACCTGGGAATACAGCTGATTGTAATTTTTTCTCGATTTCTTCGTTTGCTTTCGCAAGGATCAAACCAGAACGTGGACCACGAAGTGTTTTATGTGTAGTCGTTGTAGTTACGTCAGCAATTTGTACTGGGCTTGGGTAAACACCAGCAGCAACAAGACCAGCTACGTGAGCCATATCTACGAATAAGTAAGCGCCAACTTTGTCCGCGATATCACGGAAACGCTGCCAATCAACAACTTGGCTATACGCAGAGAAACCAGCCACGATCATTTTTGGCTTGTGTTCTTCAGCTAAACGTTCAACTTCTTCATAGTCGATTTCGCCAGTTTCTGGGTTCAAACCGTATTGAATTGCGTTGTAAGTTTTACCAGAGAAACTAACTTTAGCACCGTGAGTCAAGTGACCACCGTGAGCCAGGCTCATACCTAAAACTGTATCGCCTGGGTTAAGTAGCGCAAGGTAAACTGCAGAGTTTGCTTGTGAACCAGCGTGTGGTTGAACGTTTGCATAATCAGCACCAAACAATTCTTTAGCACGGTCAATGGCCAATTGTTCGATCACGTCTACATACTCGCAACCGCCGTAGTAGCGTTTACCAGGGTAGCCTTCTGCATATTTGTTAGTAAGTTTTGAACCTTGAGCTTCCATTACTGCAGGTGAACAGTAGTTTTCTGAAGCGATTAACTCAATGTGCGCTTCTTGGCGAGCATCTTCATTCGAGATCGCTTGAGCTAATTCAGGGTCAAATTGAGCAATAGAGGTGTTGGCAAACATTAGCGAGGTCCTATTAAATTAGGGCTTTTAAGCCGTGCTAAGATTGGCGCGTATTGTAGCATGAAGTTTTAGAAATGAGAGAGGGAAGTTTGTGCTGTTTTTAAATAAATAATGCCCGTGTTGAATCTGCACGAGCACTATTTAAGTCAAATCAACTTATTGATTTGGCATGAGAGTCTCTACATCTTGCACAAAATTTGCCAGATTATCGGTATAAATACTAATATGATCTGCTGTCGCTTGCTCACGATAGTCAATCGATGTTCCCGGCTTAGCAAGGCTAATCATAAATTTAGTCGCATCTGCTGGAATGGTTTGATCGGCTTTACCTTGATAAATGATGATCGGCGTTTTCACCGCTGTCGTTAAAGGCTGTGAACCTTCACTCATAAAGTTTTGGATTGGCTTTAAAGTTAAGAAATCAGACTGCGTGCGGCCATAGTTATCCAAAGTCGTGTTCTGACTCGCATAACTGAGCATGTCATCTTGAATTAACTTGGTTAACTCGCCTGAACACACTGTTTCAGCCTGAGGTGCAATCGCAGCCAGATGTCCACTAAATACTTTTGAATAATCCACACTGTTTTTATGCCCTTGCATACCCGCAATGATCTGCGCAGTAAAACTGTCTAATGGTGCATAAATCATACTTTGCACTGTTGCAGGTTTACCTACAGCTAACTTCTCACCTGCGTCAAGAATGAGCGCAAGATTATTTGCAGGTGCTATGGCAATCGTTCCCTTATAGTTTAAGTCAGCACGCGATGCGAATTCAGCTGCGCCTAACACGGCTTGACCACCTTGAGAATGTCCGATCGAAAGCCAATCCTTCGACACCGTTTTACCTTGACTGGTTAAGTAACTTCGAGCAGCGACAACGGCATCGGTAATCGAAAAGGCTTCACTTTTTAAATTCAGATAAGGATGGTTTTCACGTCCACTAGGTTCACCTAATCCTTCATAATCGGGTGCCACAACGACATAACCCTTTGCCAATAACATTTGCAATAAATATTCAGTGCCTTGCAAACCTTGTCGGCTAGGAGCGCATTTATCAGCCACACCAGTCGTTCCATGCGCCCAAGCCACAATTTTCCAACCACCTGCGGGAGCAACTGTTTTTGGGGTAAAGACTAAGGCTGTGGCTTGAACAACTTTGCCATCCACACCCAGCATCTTATAGGTCATCAACCGGCTGTCTGCACTCACAGCAGGCATATTGTCTTGACTATAGGCAGTTGTAGTTACCACTGGATTTTTGATCTGATTGAGATCAGCGTTTTTTCAGGATTACTAAATTGTTGGTCATTACTATCATTACCGCAGGCTGCTAAAAATAGCGCACTGCTGACTAAAACTATTAAACGCAGCATTTTCATTCCATGATCCTTTTGTTTGTTGTTTTAAAGTCAATTTTTCATTGAATATGAATCATTAAATACATGGAACAAACTTTTGTTTAAGCCTAATTTTTAAGCAATTACTCTTATTTTAATTTATTGAAATAATCTTGAATTAACACTTTGTTTTAACTTGATATTAATCAACATCATCCAAATTCATCAGCCACCCCGATCTCAAAAAATGGCTGAACTTATATTTCTGATTATTGGAAACAGATTGGGCTATTTTTTTCGGAGGTTAAAGCAAAATGCACAACCAACAATTCTGCTGTATCAGCCCTTGCCTACTACACAAACATATACACAGAACTCAAACCGAAAAGCCGCCATGCTAGAGGTCGTGATCATGTGCCTTGTACTATTTTTGAATATCGTGATAGACAAAAGCCTTTAAAATGAGTCGATTTAGAAGATAATTAGCTTTACCGCTATAAAGGTTTTATTTCTGCAGATGCGATAAAAGCAGATTATTTAAACACTGCGCAGCCATCTTCATAATATTCCTACAAATAATCACAGCATGGGTTTGTCAGTGTGGATGTGATCATGTACATTCATAAACATTATTCAACATGCTGGAACTGGACATGCAAGCCATCATTCTCGACACAGAAACCCATACACTAAATGGACAACCCATCGAGATTGCCTATGCTCCAATTCAGGTGGCAGATGCCAAAATCACCTTAGATAAATCTAAAATTTTTGATCAACTATATCGTTGTGATGAAGCTATTTCTTTTGCAGCAATGGCTGTACATCATATTTTAGAATCAGATCTTGAAGGTCAGCCCCACTACAGCAGTTTTGAACTCCCATCAGAGACGACATATATCATTGGGCATAATATCGACTACGATATTCGAGCGCTCGAAAAATGCGGTGTAGATGGTTCAAAAATTAAAGCCATTTGTACCCTTGCGCTAGCTCGTCGAGTATGGCCTGATGCAGAAGCGCATAATATTTCTGCCTTGATATATATGATCACCAAAGGCAGTGAAAAAGCCCGTGAAATGATCCGTAAAGCTCACCGCGCAGATATGGATATTATTTTAACTGCCAATATTTTGATGCATATTGTGCATCACTTAAAAATCAACAGCATCGAAGAATTATACGAAGCTTCGGAAGATGCTCGCATTCCACGCAGTATTAATTTTGGTAAACACCGTGGTACCGCAATTGCAGAATTACCTGCGGACTATGTGCAATGGCTATTACGTCAAGATGACTTAGACCCTTATTTGCGTAAAGCTTTAGAAAACTCTGCTGTCATTACTCTATAAATCATTGATTGTTTAATATTTTCTTAATATTACTGTCATTATCACTGCATAGGATTGCCTTAATTCTTTTGAGCTATGGAATTAAGGCATGTTCAACTATCAAAAAACTGAGCTGGGTTTTCAAACTTTAAAAGACCGACAGCTCGCATTAAATGCAAGACAACGTCGTCTGCTACTCTTAATTGGTAGTGATGACTTTAACCAAATGCCAGTGCATTATCAGCAGCGGATTGCTGAAGTGTCCTTGCTCGAGCAACTGATGGAACTTGGGCTGATTCAGCCAATTACAGCACATGATCATCAACGCCTTCAAAAATCCGATTTTTCTGCTTTTAATACACCTAAAATAGCGTCAACAAAGACATCCGATCGCATAGCGCAAGAAAATGTCACACTTGATAAAATTTCAATGCCAACGATGGAAGTTCCTCAGATTCATTCACAGTACGCACTGACGACCTCCCTACCAATGGATGCGATGGGCTCTACACCCCATCAATTCCCACAATCCACACCTGAAACTACGACAACAAACAATCCTGTATTACCAGAAAAAACCGTTGATTTCATCGAGCATGATTTTGATGAGTTGCAGAGTTTTATGTGCAGTTACTTACAGCGTTATTGTGGGCTGATGGCAAAAAAATTAATGCTTAATATTCAACAGGCCACGGACATTGCAGACTTAAAAGCCTGTCAGATGCAATGGATCACCTGTCTAAATGAATCCAATATTCAACCTAAACTCTTACAACATGCATTACAGCAAATTAATTACAGTATAAAAAATCTGCAACAACTGGTTTGACTTAGAGACTTTTCCTCACTTCTCATTCAAAAAACAACTTAATGAGGTGAGTTATTTTTCAAACATATCAATATAAGAAATTGAATTATATTAACTTTATTGATTTACTTATTTCTTTTATGGTTTTAACTGCTGTTTTATACGACCTTCCCCTAATGTCAATCAACAGTAAAAAATCGCAAGAATAAAACCGACCTCCTAGCGTTTGAGCATGTCAATGTCACAACAGTTTTGTTTAGAATTTGATTCTTTCGATAATCCTATGCAACTCAGCAAAATTGGCAATTGGGTATTTACCTTCTTAACCTCACAAGACGAATTGCCTAATGTTCAATTGGCCATTACCTATGTCATGCCACGAAAAATTAGTGATGAATTACAGCCTAGACGTGTGGTCATTCAAAATACAGCCATTGAAACAATTTGGCGTATAGAACAAGTTGAATGCTTCAACAGCCAAACGAACCAAGAACTCACCTTTACAGCAGCGGAACCTCAAGCTCAAATGGTTTTAAACACTATCATTGAAGAATTTGCTCGCTATGATGTCCCGCTTGTATTCAAGCCTCTTTAATTTAAAGCGACTTTCAACTTATTTTGCATAAAGACTCAAGCTGTCTCAATGATTTAACCAAAGTTACCTAGACAGACATTAAATGAAAAATAATCCATACAGATTAATATTGCTCAATTCGTATACACTATTCCTGCTCAATAATTTTTGACCACGGATAATAAAAATGAACTTAGCCAATTATTCTAATGATCAGGCACTCATCCTTTTCAACCTATATAGCAGCCTAGAACAATGTCTAGATGCGATTGGACATTTGCACCTTGGACCAAAACTGGTGCTGACCGACCATGATGTATCAAAAGATCATATGATCGTACAACGTTTTCAAGCTGGTGTTTTAACTCAAGAAATCCAAGTGCGTAAACAAGACGTTGAACTGTCTTCTAGCAACCCGATGACACGCTATCAGTTACTGTCTTATATTTTGAATCAATTTAAAGCAGATCAAATAGCTTAAAGTTCTATCTCTAAAAAAAAACTCACCATTAAGGTGAGTTTTTTATTCATTCAATTTAAGCTTCTAAAAGCTTGTAAATACTGTCCGATTTTTGACTTTCAAAAAGTAATTCGATACTGGGTAGGATGATTTCACCTGCAATAATGATATGTTCAATGCGATGAAACAGCGCTCTTGAATCTTCTTCTGAAGGATTACGCACCAAAGCTTGTGCTTCATAAACCTGACTAAATTGGTCCTTCACTTTAATATCGATCATCTGTGTCATAGTGACGTCTCTACTTGTTTTAATAATTGAATTGTTTATATCACACCTTTACGCAACAACCTGCTTTGTAAATGTTAGATTTCATGGCAATGTAAACTTATTTTACTTTAGTAAATATATATCAATAACATAGATTGACTATTTAATTATTGTTTGACAAAAACACTATATTTTCACATTTTGAAAGACATTAAAAAGCCCGCATTGCTGCGGGCTCTATGTTGGAAGGCTAGTGCTGATTTCTTGTCTGTAATATTCAAAAACATCTTAAATATTACTAAACTCAACGAGCTGTCATTGATCCGTCCAACCTATTAGTAGCGTCTTGCTTATGACCTACTGTGATTTAAATATAGCACTTTTTTATCCCTTGCCAAGGGGTCGTGACACTTCTAAACATTTGATCAAATAAAATACAATTGATATTTTTTCAAAATAAGCGATCATAGCTCTGCCCACTGATTGGGAGTGTTGTGAATAACTCAGCCATTAAATAAAATTCAATAATATCAATAAACCATTATTCTTTTTTCTTACTTTCAATTCAGCCTGTAAATACGCTGACATCAATACTTGACTTAATGCTATGCCTGAAATTCATTTCTGACATTATTAAAAACACTGGTATGTAATGACTACCATCTCCAATTTAAATCTAAGATAAAAAAAGCCCCTGTATCACTACAGGGGCTTTTTTGAATTTGGCGGAAGCGGTGAGATTCGAACTCACGGAGGACTCGCGCCCTCGTCGGTTTTCAAGACCGGTGCATTAAACCGCTCTGCCACGCTTCCATGTGCGCCATAATACGGAGGTTTTATTCATCTGACAAGTAAAAATTACAACTAAACCTTTCAAATGAATATTGTTTCGCCAAATCCTTAAAGTTTAGCCGCGAGCTCCGCACCTTCACGTATTGCGCGTTTCGCATCTAACTCTGCTGCTAGTTTTGCACCACCAATAATATGGTAATTGGCAAGGGTTTTCTCACCCTGTTCTGGCATCAAATGCTTTACCGATTCCTGACCTGCACAAACGACAATCGTATCTACACGTAATAATTGATCATGCCCTTCATATTCAACCCAAAGACCTTCATCAGTAATGGCTTTGTATTGAACACCACGCAGCATACGAACCGCATTTTTCTTTAATTGTGCACGATGTACCCAGCCTGATGTTTTACCTAACCCAGCACCAATTGCAGTTGTTTTACGTTGTAATAAGTAGATTTCACGAACAGGAGGTTCGAGCTCAGCAGCCTGCATACCACCTTCTGTTATGTAGTTTGGATTTGGATCAACACCCCACTCCCGCTGCCAATCCGCTAAAGGCATTGGTTGTGGCTGATGTGGTGGTTTGAGTAAAAATTCAGATACATCAAAGCCAATGCCGCCTGCACCAATCACAGCAACTTTATTGCCCACAGCTGCGCCTTTCAGCACTTCTGCATAAGACAAGACATTCGGTGCATCACTACCTTCAATTTTTAAGCTGCGAGGAACCACACCTGTTGCAATAACAACTTCCTCAAACCCTTCACGTTCAAGCTGTTCACGGTTTACACGCGTATTTAAACGCAGATCGACACCCGTTTTTTCGATTTGAACTTTAAAGTAGCGAATCGTTTCGTGAAATTCTTCTTTGCCGGGAACGACTTTCGCCAAATTAAATTGACCACCTACCTCTGCACCAGCTTCAAACAAAGTCACCTCATGGCCTCGATTTGCTGCAACCGTTGCAGCAGACATCCCTGCCACGCCACCACCGACGACTGCAATGCGCTTCGGTTTTTTGGTCTTTAAATAAACCAATTCAGTTTCATATGCCGCTCGTGGGTTGACCAAACACGTCGCACGCTGATTTTTAAAAGTATGATCTAAACAGGCTTGGTTACAGGCAATACAGGTATTAATTTCATCGACACGATTGGTCGCCGTTTTATTTACCCAAAATGGATCTGCCAAGAATGGACGCGCCATTTGCACCATATCTGCCTTGCCTGAAGCTAAAATTTCTTCAGCTGTATCTGGCATATTGATACGGTTGGACGCAATGACAGGGATCGCAACATGTTTTTTGACTTCAGCGGTATAGTCCACAAACGCTGCGCGAGGCACTGAGGTCACAATTGTCGGAATACGTGCTTCATGCCAACCAATCCCCGTGTTCAATAACGTCACACCTGCTGCTTCCAATGCTTTAGCAACAGTAATGACTTCTGCCATGGTGTTCCCATCATGAACCAAATCAAGCAATGACAAACGGAAGCAGATAATAAATTTCTCACCCACTTCAGCACGTATTGATTTCACAATATCAACCGCAAGGCGCATACGATTTTCAATTTCACCGCCCCAACGGTCTGTCCGTTGGTTGACATGACGGCTTAAAAACTGATTCAGCAAGTAGCCTTCTGAACCCATGATTTCAACACCATCATAGCCGGCCTTATGTGCAAGGCTTGCCGTTTTGACATAATCATCAATGGTTGAAAGAATTTGTTTGTCCGTTAATTGACGTGGTTTAAAAGGTGAAATCGGAGATTTAATCGGACTTGCTGACACTGCAAAAGGCTGATAGCCATAACGCCCAGCATGCAAGATTTGCATTAAAATTTTGGCACCATGTTTATGTACTGCATGGGTCACCAAGCGATGTGGAGCAATATCACCTAACGTATTCATGGTACCGCCAGCAGGTAACAGCCAACCTTGACGGTTTGGCGAAATACCGCCTGTAATAATCAGGCCGACACCACCTTTCGCACGCTCACCAAAATAAGCCGCAAGCTTAGGATAATTATAAAAACGATCTTCCAGCCCACTATGCATGGACCCCATCACGACACGGTTTTTAATCGTGGTAAAACCCAAATGTAAAGGCTTTAAAATATTTGCATAGCTAGTCGTTGTCATGCTGAATCCTTATTTTGGCTTTGCAACTTGTTGCATAACACTTTAGCGGTTTTTTTATATTTTGGGATGACAATTTAGAAAATATTCTTCGTATTTATAGTCAATACCTCCTAATATATAAATCCTCGAACCATAAAAAAAAGCCGTGAAGTTTCACATCACGGCATGTTGTTTTTAAAGCATTATTTCCAATGTTTCAGCTTGCTGGTTTGTCCAATCCCCACATTAAAGCTATTAGTCGGATCCAGCTTTTGATAATGATTTTTTAATGCAGGCTTCGCGACATATAAATGTCCAACATTGTGTTCTGCAGGATATTCAGCGCCACGATCATCGAGTAAATGCCACATTGCATGTTCCATTGCCAAAGGGTCTACACCTTTTTTCACAATATAATCTTGATGAAAAACATGACAAAGAAAATGTCCATAATAGAGTTTATGGATAATTTGCTCATCCATGGCTTTCGGTAAAGTTTCCACCCATTCTCGATCATTGCGACGTAATGCAATATCCAGTGCAACAATGTCTTCCACTTCTGAACGATGCGTATCACGATATCGAATGGCAGCACCTGCCACAGCAAAACGATGTAAAAATGCCTTGCGACCTTCTTCATCCGTACATTTAAAATAATTGCCTGACGTTTTATCTAAAAAATACGTTTTCAAATACGCATCAACTTGATCAACATCCTGATTTTCAATACGAATCATCAAATGATGCTCATATAAATCACGAAATTCATTCATACGTTTTGGCAGATGATTCGGCAAAAATTTAGTCACCAGCTGCAAGACTTTATCCGTCAAACCTCGCAAGCCCAGTTTTTCTAAATAGCCATCGACTTTATCTTTCATGGCAAAAGCAGCAGGAACTTTTGCAGTGCCAAATTTTTCAATAAATACAAAAGAATCTTTGCCATATTCAGCCCCAATATCGTATGCCTTGCGATGAATGTACTCACCTGCAATCGGGAGGCGTGCAAGATCTTTTAATAGAAAACGACGAATTTCTGTTAAATCATCTTGCGAATTGGTTCCCACATAAAACACCTGACTAGGAATTTTTTCAAAGGTATCTAAACGTACTGCAAAGACACAAACTTTACCCGCTGAACCTGATGCTTCAAATAGTCGACTCGGATCTGCATTAAAACGTGCAGGTGTATTTTCATCGACTTGCTTTACGTCATGTGAATAGCGTTGATCTGATGCACAGCAACTTGAATTATTCACAATGTCATTGATTTGATAATTTTTATTTTCCAGCGCTGTGAGGATTTCTTCAGGCGTATTGCCAAGATTGACACCTAGATGATTGACCAACTCTAACTCACCTGACTCATTCACTTGTGCATACAGTGCAAGCTCTGTATAGGCAGGACCGCGGCGTACCAAAGCACCCCCTGAGTTATTGCATACGCCGCCCAAAACCGATGCCCCAATACACGAAGAACCAATCACCGAATGAGGTTCACGATTAAATGGCAGCAAATCTTTTTCAAGTTTGTCTAATGTCGCACCCGGTAGACAAATCACTTGCTTGCCTTCATTAATCACTTGGATGCCAACCAAACGACGTGTACTTATCAGCACCACAGGACGGTCATAGTCATCACCAAACGGCGTTGAACCACCTGTCAGACCTGTATTGGCGGCTTGCATAATCACAATACAATTTGCATCCACAGCCGCTTGCAGCACTTGCCATTGCTCAAGCAAAGAGCCCGGTGTAACCACAGCCAATACTTTTCCTGCACCGTAACGGCGACCTTGGCGGTATAAACGTGTGTCTTTATCTTCAGTTAAAACGTGTTGCTTACCGACGATGTTGATGAGGTTTTGAATGGTTTGTAATGATTGAGTTTGCATGCTCGTAGAATTTTCCATTTTCATTATTTTCTCTCCTCGCTAAAGAGGAATTGCATTGTTATGCAATGAAAAAATATTGATTTAAATAATTTAAACAACGTAGGTTTATTTGCACATATCAAAAGTTTTTAGTCATTGTTATTAAAATCTATAATGAATATCCCTTCTCCCTTTGGGATGAGTAGCAATGCTACACAAGAGGGTTAGGAGAATTAATCAATAAATACCTCTCCCTAACCCTCTCCTACAAGGAGAGGGAACTTTCATTGTTAATTTTTTTGATGACGAATAACTTTCCCAAGAGATCTATTCAAAAAATCACCCAGCCAACTCTTTCTCTAACTTCACCAAACAATCAGATGTAATATCCGCAATGGTTTTTGCACCTGTTAAGGTCATCGCAACACGCATTTCTTTATCAATCAATTCTAGAAGATTGGAAACACCCTCACCACCTGCTGCACCGAGTGCATAAACAAATGCGCGACCGAGCATACAGGTATCTGCACCCAAAGCCAGCATACGCACCACATCTAAACCATTTCGAATACCTGAGTCAGCAAGAATTTTAATATCGCCTTTTACTGCATCTGCAATTGGCGGTAATGCACGCGCTGATGATAAAACCCCATCGAGCTGACGGCCACCATGGTTTGACACCACAATGCCATCTGCACCAAAACGCACTGCATCTTTGGCATCTTCAGGGTCAAGTATGCCTTTAATGACCATCGGGCCATCCCAAAATTCACGAATCCACTCAAGGTCTTTCCATGAAATTGATGGGTCAAAGTTATTGCCCAACCAGCCGATATAATCTTCCAAACCTGTTGGTTTGCCCAAGTATTTAGAAATATTCCCTAAGTCATGCGGACGACCTAATAAACCCACATTCCACGCCCAGTGTGGGTGGAAACACGACTGCATATAACGGCGCATGGCAGCATTTGGGCCGCTCATCCCCGAGTGTGCATCACGGTAACGTGCGCCCGGAACAGGCATATCCACGGTAAACACCAGAGTTGAACAGCCTGCTGCTTTGGCACGTTCTAAGGCATTTTTCATAAAGCCACGGTCACGTAGCACATACAACTGAAACCACATGGGACGCTGAATCGCTGGCGCCACCTCTTCAATAGGACATACTGAAACGGTAGACAGCGTAAATGGAATGCCCTTTTTATCTGCAGCAACGGCTGCTTGAACTTCGCCGCGGCGTGCATACATCCCTGTTAAACCCACAGGTGATAAAGCCACAGGCATCGATAAAGTTTCATTAAACAGTTGGGTTTCTAGACTCAGCTGTGACATGTCATTTAGCACACGTTGACGCAACGCTATTGTTGATAAATCTTCTACATTACGCTTTAAGGTATATTCGGCATACGCCCCGCCATCGATATAATGAAATAAAAATGGCGGTAAACGACGACGTGCCGCTTCACGATAGTCATTGGCAGAAGAAATAATCATGCTTATATCCTGTTTAATCGACTGGCACGCTGACGACGAGCTTCTTCTTCATCAATCATGCGCACCTGTTGTACTACAAACTCAATGTGTCCACAGACTGCTTTACGTGCAGCTTCTGGATCACGACGTTCAATTGCATTCATGACTTGAAAGTGCTGATCATGCAATTGATCAAAACGGTGTGCTTCGCTATAGACTTTTCGGCGTCCCAAAGCGACGTTAAACTGCAACAAATCAAATAGACCACGCATCATCTGAATCAACACTAAATTGTGTGAAGCTTCAGCAATCGCCAAATGAAATTTGGCATCTGCACGCGCTGCTTCATCGTCATTGCCTAAAGCCTGAAAATGATTGATCTGATCATAATAATGTCGGATATGTACCAAGTCCTCTGCTGTAGCACGTTGTGCCGCATACCATGCAGTACCACCTTCCAAAATAATGCGCGCCTCTTGCACATCAAAACGGTAGGCAGGGTCTTCACTAATCAAACTGCTGATGGGCTGCACAATTTGATAACTCGACCAAGTCGCTGGTAATTGCTTTAAAAAAGTCCCCGCACCGACTTTACTGACCAACACGCCCATGCTGGTCAATTGAGAAATCGCTTCGCGTAAAGAAGTGCGTGAGACGCCAAGTTGTTCACACAATTTCCGTTCAGCAGGCAGGCGATCTCCAACTTGCATATTGCTTTCTTCAATCAATACACGAAGACTTTGAACAGTTTTATCAGAGACTTTCATCTGCTTTCCTTAACGTTGTTACACAATTCGTGTTATGGAATCATCCAAGGGAACACATAAGCTTGTAGGGTGATTAAAATCCCCATCATGATTGTGAACGTTATACTGTGTTTTACGGTAAAACGGAATAAATCCGACTCTTTACCTACCAAGCCAACTGCTGCACATGCAATTGCAATTGACTGTGGTGAAATCATTTTCCCTGTCACACCGCCACTGGTATTAGCAGCAACGAGTAATACTTCTGGCACACCGATTTGTTGTGCAGTAGTCGCCTGCAATGCTGCAAATAGCGCATTGGCTGACGTATCTGAACCCGTGAGGAATACACCAAGCCATCCTAAAAATGGCGAGAAGAAGGTAAAGGCTTGACCTGTATGTGCAAGGGCCAAAGCCAAGGTCGAAGACATACCTGAATAGTTGGCGATAAAAGCAAAAGACAACACCATCCCAATCGAATAAATTGGAATTTTTAATTCATTAATGGTTTCACCAAAGGTCACAATCGCGTCTTTCGGCTTCATTTTTAAGAAAATAATGGTAATGATCGCAGCAATGACAATTGCCGTACCTGTTGCCGAAAACCAATCAAATTTATAGATGGCATCGTAGTCCTTCATTTCAGGTACGACTGGCGGCATCTTTTGAACCAATTGGTGTAAGAATGGCACTTTGATCGAAATAACCAAATCATGTAAAGCACCGTCTTTGGTAAATAAATCCTTAAACGGTTTAATACTCCAGATCGTGACCATCACCGTTAAGATCGCAAATGGCGACCACGCTTTTGCAATTTGACCCAAGCTATATTTTTGCTGTTTTTGTGCAGCCACATCTTCACTCATCGTCGCATCTTGATCTGCAAAGCGGAAAATATGTTTAGGCTGCCAATATTTAAATAAAATCGTTAATGACACTAAAGAGGCAATCGCCGCAGTAATATCGGGTAATTCAGGACCGACAAAGTTCGAGGTTAGGTACTGTGCAATCGCAAAGCTACTCGCCCCAACCACAACCGCAGGCCAAGTTTCCTTCACACCGCGCCAGCCATCCATAATCGCCATAATCCAAAACAGTACAATCGGCACCATAAATGGCAACTGTCGACCAACCATCTGACTGATTTCCATCGTATCTACACTAGACACTTGTCCAGCAACGATAATTGGAATACCCATCGCACCAAAAGCCACTGGCGCAGTATTGACGATCAGACAAAGACCTGCCGCATATAAGGGTTTAAAGCCTAAACCTACCAATAGTGCTGCAGTAATCGCCACAGGAGCACCAAAGCCCGCCGCACCTTCGAGGAAAGTACCGAAAGCAAAGCCGACTAACAGCATCTGTAAACGTTGATCTTCAGTAATGGAAAGAATCGAAGAACGGATGATGTCAAACTGCCCTGTTTTGACAGAAATTTTATACAGGAACACCGCACCAATAATGATCCATGCTATCGGCCATAAACCGTAGAAGAAACCGTAGACCATCGAAGCCAATGCCATAAGCGCAGGCATGTCATAGGCAAATAAAGACACCAAAAGTGCCAGTACAACGGTGATCGTACCTGCCACACTGCCTTTTAAACGAAATACAGCAAGCGCCAAGAAAAAAAAGATAATCGGAATGAGCGCAATTAAACTTGATATCCATATATTCCCCATTGGGTCATATATTTGCTGCCATTGAAGCATTGTCATCTCCTTGAAATGCTTACTAAGATTTAATTATTGAGCAATATCAGCATGTGGTCTTTTCTCATTGGTACGACCAATATAGAAATTAAAGACATAAAAACTCATACTATTGCTGAAATACTCCGCAATTTTTAAATATTTCAACTCAATCATTCAAGCTTTTCTTGTTTTTGGTATGACCAATACTCAATGCGAAAACGTTATTTTCCAGTTTGAATTTTTAACAAAAATTTTTTAAATATCTGTTTTATAATTATTATTTATGAATAAATTCTATAAAATATACTTTAGTCTAATAACCAAGCTTTGTTTGACTTCAGTCTCATTTCAGCGAAAAGGATAAAAACCAAATTAACCCAATAATGGTATGACCATTAATTTAAATCAAATAGATTTCTTTATATTTGCAACCTATTTCTTTCAGAAAACGCATTTTCCGCCCGCAAAAACTGGATGAAGTATTCACCAATAGATTTCAACGATCATTTTTTTCCACCTCATCGCTTGTATCTCATGATTTTTTAGAAAAACCCCGCAGAAAAGTGCTACAATCATGCACATATATGTATTCTTTCAGGCCACCCATTCTCGGTGCCTATATTTATATCGTTAGGATTAACAATGACTGATAATGCAACTATCTTGCAGAATGTCCCAGTTGGCAAAAAAGTTGGTATTGCCTTCTCTGGTGGTCTAGATACTTCAGCTGCGCTTTTGTGGATGAAACAAAAAGGTGCAGAACCTTATGCTTACACAGCAAACTTAGGTCAACCTGATGAAGACGACTACGATGCGATTCCAAAAAAAGCGGAAGCGTATGGCGCAGTTAAAGCTCGCTTAGTTGATTGTCGTTTACAACTTGCATTAGAAGGTATTGCGGCTATTCAATGTGGTGCTTTCCACATTTCAACTGGTGGTATGCCTTACTTCAACACGACTCCTCTTGGTCGTGCAGTTACAGGTACGATGCTTGTAACCGCAATGAAAGAAGATGATGTAAACATCTGGGGTGACGGTTCGACTTATAAAGGTAACGACATTGAACGTTTCTACCGCTATGGTCTATTGACTAACCCATCGCTAAAAATTTACAAACCTTGGTTAGACCAAACTTTCATTGACGAGCTAGGCGGCCGTGCAGAAATGTCACAGTTCCTGATCGACAATGGTTTTGACTACAAAATGTCAAAAGAGAAAGCGTACTCAACTGACTCAAACATGTTAGGTGCGACTCACGAAGCAAAAGATCTTGAATACCTTAATGCGGGTATCAAAATCGTAGACCCAATCATGGGCGTTGCTTTCTGGAAAGATGACGTAGAAGTTAAAGCTGAAGAAGTTTCTGTAACTTTCGAAGAAGGCTTCCCTGTAGCATTAAACGGCAAACGCATCGAAAACCCTGTTGAATTCATTCTTGAAGCCAACCGTATCGGTGGTCGTCATGGTCTAGGTATGTCAGACCAAATCGAAAACCGTATTATCGAAGCAAAATCTCGTGGTATTTACGAAGCTCCGGGTATGGCGCTTCTTCACATCGCTTATGAGCGTCTTGTGACTGGTATTCATAACGAAGACACCATCGAACAATACCGTATTAACGGTCTGCGTTTAGGTCGTCTTCTTTACCAAGGTCGTTGGTTCGATTCTCAATCATTAATGCTTCGTGAAACTGCGCAGCGTTGGGTTGCTAAAGCAATCACAGGTACTGTGACTTTAGAACTTCGTCGTGGTAATGACTACACTATTCTAAACACTGAATCTCCTAACCTCACTTATGAAGCTGAGCGTTTAACTATGGAGAAAGGTGACTCTATGTTTAGTCCTGCTGACCGTATCGGTCAATTGACTATGCGTAATCTGGATATCACAGATACTCGCGCTAAATTAGGTATCTACACAAACTCTGGCTTACTTGCAGTAGGTACAGGTTCTGCAGTGCCTCAATTAAAAGACAAAGACAAAAACAAATAAAATTTGTTGAGTCATAAAAAACCGCGCAGCTTGCGCGGTTTTTTTATTGCCGATTTCAGAAAATTACACTGACAAATTAAACATTAAGCCACATGCGCTGAACGAATCGATTGATAGTAAATTTGATTCCGTCCGAGTTGTTTTGCACGATATAAAGCCTGATCAGCGATCGTCAATAACTCTTCCTTGGTCAGCATCTCCGCACGATATACGGTTATCCCCAAACTGATGGTGACATGGCTGGATACCAAAGATTTTGCATGTGGAATCTCTAAGCGATCAATTGCTTTATAAATATTTGACGCTACCGCATAAGCACCATGCGCATCGGTTTCAGGCAATAAAACCACAAATTCTTCACCACCATATCGCGCTACAAAATCCATATGTCGAATGGCATTTTTAATGGTTTTGGCAATGGTTGAAATTACATCATCGCCTTTTTGATGACCGTAGAAATCGTTATAGTTTTTAAAATGATCGACATCGATAAATAGCACAGCAAGCGAGGTGTTATTACGCCGAGATTGCTCATAAAAGGTATCGAGCATTTCATCAAAAGTACGTCGATTTGAAATCTTGGTTAATTCATCATGCTGACTTAAATGTAAAAGCTCTGTGGTATGAATACGATGGATTTTTTCACTAATATCCGCGCGCAGCATATTCAAAAATATCATCCGTTCACGCGCACAAAGCATCTTACTGATTGCAAAACCCAATACACAGCTTCCAATCAGTACACGCCCCAACACCATCACATCAAATTTCACTTCTAATGAAAAAAGCATCAACATGGTAACCACAGCAGCCAACAATCCAGACATCAACATTTGGACCGGTTTCACCCCCGTCAAAATGTAGCTCAAGATGTAAATCATACAAAGGATCATCATGGCCTGATGTTTAAGTGCTTCGGTATACACGGTCATGGTGAGCCAAGACATTGAAATAACTGCCCAAAACACTACAAACATACTAGCATGTGAAAAATAAGGCTTCAGACGGTCGTAACGAGCAAAGGCATATAAAGTCAGAAGACACAGCGCACCATTGAGCTGTCCAAGCAAACAATGAATAAAATCATGCACAAAATGCTGCTGATCAATAATCCAGTAATCTCCGGGAATGATCAGCATGGTGAGCACAAAGTAGATCAACACCCCCATCCAGAAAAAATGACGTATGTTGGTTTGCGCACGATCGAGGTTTAAAGTCCAAAATTGGGTTTCCAGTTTTTTAGGAAACATTTCCCCTACACGACGAGTTTGCCGTGTAATCAGTTCCTCTATTTTTTCTTTATCGTATTGCAACTTTGCAAGGTTATACTTGTATTCCATTTCCAAGCATTTATCTAATTCTTTTAGTCATTTAAAAATACCACAGTTTTATTCTTAATTTATATCTGTTCAGTCATTTGTACAGAAATCTCGTTACCATTTTCACATTATTTGCATTATCATTTGTTTTATTTCCAAGCTTGGAATCGCTGTGAATACGATTACTCTTCTTCAGCCAGATGATTGGCATGCACATTTACGTGACGGTCTAGCCCTAAAGCGTACAGTTCCTGATTTAGCACAACAATTCTCTCGCGCGATTTGTATGCCAAATACCGTACCACCGGTAAAAACCGTTGAAGAAGCAAATGCATACCGTGAACGTATCATGGCACATGTTCCTGAAGGCGTTCACTTTGACCCGCGCATGGTGCTCTATTTCACTGACAACACACCTGCAAGTGAAGTTAAAAAAATTAAAGAATCTGAGCATGTTAATGCCATCAAGCTCTATCCAGCGGGTGCAACCACGAACTCGGACAGTGGTGTCAGCGATATTAGTAAAGTCTATGGT
Source organism: Acinetobacter sp. YH12052 (assembly GCF_013419835.1). NCBI lineage: Bacteria > Pseudomonadati > Pseudomonadota > Gammaproteobacteria > Moraxellales > Moraxellaceae > Acinetobacter > Acinetobacter sp. YH12052. Next base: position 167,197 of record NZ_VOZI01000004.1, on the reverse strand, counting down.
GTGATTGAGCAGCTCGAAGAACACCAAGTACCATTACTGTTACATGGTGAAGTGACCCACAACCATGTCGATATTTTTGACCGTGAAAAACGTTTCCTTGATGAAGTACTTTCTCCACTGTTAAAACAGTTCCCTAAATTAAAATTGGTGCTAGAACACATCACTACTAGTGAAGCTGCGCATTTTGTATTAGAACAAGACCGTAATGTCGCTGCGACAATCACACCGCAACATTTATTGTTTAACCGTAATGATATGTTGGTGGGTGGTATTAAACCGCATTTCTATTGCTTACCGATTTTAAAACGTCAAACCCATCAGCAAACTTTGCTCGAAGTCGCGACCAGTGCGAACCCTAAATTTTTCTTAGGTACAGACAGTGCGCCGCACTCAAAAAATGCTAAAGAAAATGCATGTGGCTGTGCAGGATGTTATAGTGCACCAACAGCAATTGAGCTATACGCTCAAGCATTTGATCAAGTCGGTAAAATCGACCGTTTAGAAGGTTTTGCAAGCCACTTTGGTGCAGACTTCTACGGACTCCCTCGAAATACCAATACCATTACCTTGGTAAAAGAAGATCAAGTGATCCCTGAAAGTTTAGACTACTTGGATGGCGAAAAAATTATTCCGTTGTATGCGGGTAAGACCATCCAATGGAGAAAAGTGTGACAGATGAAACTCGACCAGTCATTGGTCAACGTTTCCGTGGATTCCTACCTGTTGTTGTCGATGTCGAAACAGCAGGTTTTAATTCACAGACCGATGCCTTACTGGAAATTGCAGCGATTCCTATTGTGTATGATGCAGAAGGTAATTTTGTACCGGGTGAAGCCCACCATGCACATATCAATCCATTTGAAGGTGCCAACCTTGACCGTCGTTCACTGGATTTTATTGGTGTAGATCCATTCAATCCGATGCGTATGGCCATGGCTGAAGATGAGAAATCAGCATTAAAACGTATTTTTAAGTCAGTGAATGAAGTACGTCGTCAACAAAACTGCACACATGCGGTTTTAGTTGGTCATAATGCCCATTTTGACTTAGGTTTTGTACAGGCAGCTATTGCACGTACAGGGACAAAAAATCAAAATCCTTTCCATAGTTTTTCCGTATTCGATACAGTGACTTTGAGCGCTGTAATGTTTGGACAAACTGTGCTGGCAAAATCATGTATTCAAGCTGGTATTGAGTTTGATGGTAAAGAAGCACACTCTGCACTTTATGATACTCAGAAGACCGCTGAACTGTTCTGTTATATTTTGAACAAACTCGGCCCTCGCCTACTTGACACTATGATGGCGGATCAATAAGATACCGCCATCTTCTAAACGTCCCTATCGTCTAGAGGCCTAGGACATCGCCCTTTCACGGCGGTAACCGGGGTTCGAATCCCCGTAGGGACGCCAATTTTTATTCAGACTTTCTCCAAGCTGAATATTCAAGTCTATTGAATACACATCACCACCTCTACTGATTAGTTAAAATTTTCATTCACTGAAATCGCTGTGTATTAAAAAAACACCTATTGCAAATAATTCTCATTTCTATTGATTATTTTTGTAAAGTTAATGATAATCGCTATCGTTTTTATCTGCATAATTATTGACAGCCATGCGCTTTGCCTATTCTCCTCTTAATATCGCAATTTTGACTGCTTTAGCATCTCAAGCTTATGCCAATGAAATTGATTCAACTCAAGTTATTCAAAGCAATAACCTCAAAATGACGCCGATTGAAGTTGAAGTCAAAGCCAAACAAGAAGTAGGTAAAACCGTCTACACCAAAGAAGATTTAGAAAAAACGCCGAATAGCTCAAAAAATATCACAGACTTTTTAAAAGTTAATCCAAATGTGCAGTTTTCAAATGATCAAATGGCTGCAGGTACGCAAGCGAATTTAAAACCCAATGAAATATCTATTCATGGCGCACAATCATTCCAAAATAAATTTATTGTGAATGGCGTAAGTAATACAAACATTCTTGATCCGCTTGGTTCAGGGTCAAATGCTGGTGAATACGGTATTACTGATGTGGGTTCCCAAGGTATTGCTATTAATACCGACCTACTTTGTAGCCTAGAAGTTTTAGACAGTAATGTTAGTGCAAAATATGGTAGTTTTGCAGGCGGTGTAATTAGTGCTGAAACATGCGCTCCTAATACCGAAATTGGTAAAATCCACGGTAGTATCAGTTATGATTATACTGAGAGTGATTGGAATCGTTATCACTTGAAAACTGATGCTGATAAAGGCTTATTCGATGGCGAGTCAACACAAGAAAACCAAAAAGAATATGTCCGTCAAGGTATTAGTGCCAATGTCTATAGCAAACTTTCCGAAGTCTATGGTATTGATTTTTATGCCTCTCAACGAGGCTCTAAAATTCCTGTAGAAAGTGGTTTACCTTCACCAAAACAGATCGACCAAAAGAAATTAAATACCAATATTGGTGCAACCTTATTCGCAAATCCGAATGAAAAAACTAAGATGAAATTTGGTTTCTCTTTAGGTGACTTAGAAGATAATACCTATCTGAATAAGCGTCGAAATTCACACGCTACTAGCAATAATAAGTCTGCTTTAATTTTTGCAGAAATAGAGCATAAAAATGCTTGGGGCATGCTCAAACAAAAATTAAATTATCAAAGTATCGACAACCAACGTGAAACGGATTCTGATACAGGAATTAACTGGCTATATGCTGAAGGAAGTAAAGACTGGAACAACACCGAAAAAGTATGGGAAGGCTCATCCGCTGCAAATATTGATTTAAAACAATCAACAATCAACTACGAACTTGATGGTATTTTTAATCAATTTAAACTTGCAGACACGCAACATCAGATCAGTGCAGGATTTGCCTATCATTATGACGATGTTCAATGGGAACGAACGAAAGATTTCTTAACTTTCTATGGTGTTACCTCAGGCAACTCTCAAAACTTATATGACCTAGAAGGTGGTAAGTGCCAAATCAATGATCCGCTTTGTGATGAAAATACAACCACCGAATTCATCAACAATAAAGTCAATACTGTATATAACGGTCAGTATTTTAAGCGAGGTAACTTATTTAAAGCAGGTACATTTGATGGGCAGTACCAACAAGCCTCGCTTTATATACAAGATGATATTCACTGGAAAAACTTTAATGCTCGCTTAGGTCTCCGTGCTGATTACGACGAAGCAAATAATAATTTCAACTTTGCCCCACGCAGCAGTATCAACTATCAACCTTTTAGCAACAATTTATTAACACTAACATCGGGCTGGAACCGTTACTACAGTGCTCCAACTTATATGACTGATTTACGTCAGCATTTAACTTCTTTAGATGCCTATCTAATGCGTAATGATCAAAATTCAGCATGGGAGGAAGAAGAAAAAACTTCATATGTAGATACAAAGCGAAAAGATTTAAAAACACCTTATGCGGATGAAATAGTCGTTGGACTCAATAGTCAATTTAAAAATACAAATCTAAGTCTAAAATGGGTAAATCGCCAATATAAAGACGAAATTTCACGTGATCAAATTGGTACTGGTGTTAATCGTTACTTTCAATATGGCAACAATGGTTATGGTGAAAATGACACGATAACTTTTGAAATAAATACCCTAAACCCATTAAAACTTTACAACACAGAGCATCAGTTGGCTTTAGCAGTTAACTACACTGACTCTTATCGTAGTACTCCAGACTATACCAGTGATTATAAAGAGGAAGAAATTCGTAAACTAATTTCGTATGATGGAAAAATCATGGAATTTGGCGACCGACCAGCTTCAAATTATAATCAACCACTTACGGCACGTGTCTCTTGGGATATTGGCTTTGATCGTGTTCCTGTAAAAATTTCTAATTTCTTTAGCTATAAAGGAACATATGAACAAATGCTCACTGCAAGTTCTGCGGATAAAGTTGTTCATAATGGTGTAAAACTTGATACGTACACACTAGAAGATGTAAAACCTCGTTTTACATGGGATATGCGTACAACATATGACTGGAATATTTCAAAAGATTATTCAGCTATATTAGGACTAACAATAAATAATATTACTAACCGTAATAATCTTTATGTAAGTGGTAGCAAACTATATTCCGAAATAGGACGACAGTTCATTGCTGATGTCACATTTAAATTTTAAACTTCCCCTATCAAGCGCGCCTCAAAACGCGCTTGATTCATTTTTAAATAGACTAAAACATGAAAAAAATAATCTTACTCTTTGGCCTGTGCATAGTATGTCTCGGTATCTTCATCTACATTTTTAGACCCGAAGCCAGCCTACCGACAAATCCTTCAAATACTGTTGAGCATGATGCCAATCAGACAAATCAAACAGCATTGAATGATGACCAAGAATCTTCTATTCCCAAAACCAACGATCGTGACACTCAAATACAAGCGAAAAAAACAAAAAAATTGAGTGAAGAAGCAATACAGTATTATCGAACAGCAACCAAATACGGTTGGGAGTCAATCGTTCGTGATTTTGAAAATGGAACCATTCTAAAAAGTAAAATGCCTAAAGGGGAAAAAGAAAAACTTTGCGAAATTGCACTGGGTCTAAGTACTGCCGATCAAACCAAACGCTTATTTAAAGCAAATTGCAAACCACTCAATGGCCGTTCATCCTCTATGATTATTAATGGCGCATTAACCAATGCAGAAGGCAAAATAGATCAAAACGAAATCATTGAAAAATTAAAATTCTACAAATCGGAAAATGTTTTACAAACTCACGTTACGTATAAATTTGGCCCGTATGAAGAAAAAAGCTCTTTGCAATCTAACGCAATTGGTTGGGGACTAGAAGACGTTTCTGATTATTTGCTGAGTATTGGTGTCGATTACACGGGCGTGGATGGTAATTTAATTTTAGACAATATCAAAGGCCGTAACCCTTCTGTGAGTTTGGTTCAAAAACTACTGAATGCAGGAATCGAGCCCAATAGTAGCGTCTATAAACAAATAGAACAGAATGACTTTTCCACCAAACATCCTGATGTTTACAATTTATTAAAAGCACGTAAACCATGAAAAACATCGTTATTACCAGCTGCCTGCTAATGAGTATGCATTGCTTTGCAAATGCTCCAGTGCCACAAAATCACGCTACCAATGCACCATCAGTGAAAAACATTCAAGACTTTAAAAAGATCAAAGGGATGACAAATGATGCATCTCGTTATTATAAATTTATAAACATATATGGTTGGTCAGCCATAGTGCAGGAATTTGAAAATAAAAATATTCAAAGCAGTAAAATGAAAAATAAAGAAGTTAAAAAAATGTGTGACACAGCGCATCTTATACTTCCACTTCAAGATATCAAGCGACTGATTGCTGCTAATTGCAAACCCAGCTCAAACGATGTGACTTTTAATACCATCAATAGGACTTTAAAAAATGGCGATGGTTCTATTAATGGACAAGAAATTATTGCCAAGTTAGAATTTTATAATGCATTAGGATTATTAAAAACACATCAAACATACGGCCGTGGCTATCGTGCAGAAACATATAATTTACTCTACAAAGCTGCCGGTTTTGGTTTGCCTGATGTTTTTGATTATCTCCTGAATATCGGACTCACAGTAAAATATACCGATGGTAACTTACTAAATACACATTTTGATGGTCGCTCCCCTCAACTCGCTTTAACCCAAAAAATTTTAAAACTGGGTGTCGAGCCAAATGCTTCAACCATCACAATCATGCAACAACGGAACTTTAAACAACACTACCCCGACATTTACCAAATCATACTGTCCAATCTAGAACAGAAAAACCACAAACTTTAATTAATTACAGCCTGACTGGTTTTGTTTATACTTCAGCTTGATCTATTTTGATGTAAGAATACCCTATGTTTAAAAAGTTGCTCTTGGTTTTAGCCATCTTATTTCCATCTGCACTCTATCTGTATATTGTGAGCCGCGATGACAACAAAGCCCCTGTAGCTGAACAAACTCAAGTACCTGCAACTTCTGAAGCTGAGTATCAAACTCCTGACCATTAATCCAATGGTCAGTGCTAAAGATTTAAATTTTAGATCAGTATTATCACATTATAAGAAAAATTCGATTTATCAATCATTTCACTGCATTCAATCATAAAATATACCTTTCGTTCAATTTTCATTTCACTATGCAATCTCCCTCTGAACCTTCGCAACACTCGTCTGCTGAAGGTAAAAGTCCATCGCTTAAACGTGCGATGACGACTCGACACCTTGTGATGCTCTCACTTGGTGGTGCAATTGGTACTGGTTTGTTTATGGGTTCAGGTGAAGTTATTTCACAAGCTGGGCCTTTAGGCGCTGTTCTTGCCTATATTATTGGCGGTTTGATTGCCTACATGGTCATGCTCTGTTTGGGTGAACTTGCCGTACATTTACCTGTTTCTGGGTCTTTTGGTGCTTTTGCGACAAATTATATTGGCCCTGGTACCGGTTATATGGTGTCTTGGATGTACTGGTTGGGCTGGTCTGCCACCTTAGGTACAGAATTTACTGCGGCGGCTATTTTGATGCAGGAATGGTTTCCACAAACCTCTATTTGGTTATGGACACTGATCTTTGCTGCTGGTGTACTGATTTCTAATCTAAGTTCTACACGCGCATTCGCAGAGTCAGAATTTTGGTTATCAATGGTGAAAGTTGCAACAGTGTTGATTTTCATCATCCTTGGTTTTGCCTGCATCTTTGGTTTCGTGCCTTTCCAAGGCTATGAATCAGCTCCAATGTTCCACAATTTGACTGAACATGGTTGGCTGCCAAATGGTTTGTTCCCACTGTTTGCCACGCTATTGATCGTGAACTTTGCCTTTAATGGTACAGAAATGATTGGTATCGCTGCAGGTGAAACTGAAAACCCTGAAAAGAATGTGCCTAAAGCCATTCATGCTGCGGTATGGCGCTTAATCATTTTCTTTGTCGGCACTATTATCGTCATCAGTTCACTGTTGACCTATACCGATGCAGGTTTAAATGTTGGTGGACATGGCGGCTTAAGTAGTAGCCCATTCGTTTCCGTATTTAACCTGATGGGCATTCCCTATGCAGAAGACTTAATTCGTTTCGTCATTATTACAGCTTTACTGTCTACAGCTAACTCTGGTTTATATGCTGCATCGCGTATGATGTGGGCACTGTCTGCACAAAAACAATTACCACGTGCTTTCGGCAAATTAAGCAAAACAGGTGTGCCTTATATTGCTGTATTGGTCACTATGATCGGTGGTTTACCAGGTCTATTGTCAGAACAATTTGGCGCAGATGTGATCTTCAAAAACTTGATGGGGGTTGCTGCCTTCACCATGGTGATCGTGTGGATGAGTATTTGCTGGAGTCAATTTAACTTCCGTCGCCAATGGCTGAAACAAGGTCATACCGTTTCAGAGCTTAAATTCCGTACACCATGGTTCCCGCTGGTTCCAATTCTTGGCTTTGTCTGCTGTACCGCAACAGGTTTAAGTATGGCTGCAGATCCTGAAATGCTTTCTGGCTTTATTGGCTGTCTGATCTTTATGGCAGCGTGTTATGCAGGTTATTATTGGTTATATCACGATAAATAAAATAGCTAAGGTGGCTCATTAGCCACCTTTTTTTATGAAACTATTTCTCTTCCCTATGAGAGAAAAATTAGGGTTTCCATATAAATTCAAAAATGATTTGTGGGAGCAGTTTAATCCACAAAAACCACTGTACAGACTATAATTTAAGGAAATCGTTCAACTGCTTTTCGTTAATGAATTTTTATTCTCGCTCAACACCAAGATATAATCCCATACTTTCAACTCCAATGAGTCCTTTTCGGATTTTGCACCTTTAGAAACATTAGCTAAAAGACACGCAGCTACTATTGCTAGAAATATTTGGATAGATACTCTCAAACTTGTATTAGATATTAATTCAACAAAAGTAAAGTTAAAAACTATTAATGAAAGTGGCAAAAGCACCCGACTTGAATTCATCTGTTTTTTAAATTCAGGAAAATCACGATTAATAACCAATAAATCTTGTTTGTCTTTACTCCACAACATTGGCTCAAAACATACATCCAATTTTTTTTCTAATTTTTCAAGTTCTACATCATCACTAGACAACTGATATCTTCGAACCTTTAAGATTAAATATAATTTAAAAAAGCTCTGGATATCTAAAAAATAATGAGAATCATCTAAAGATTTAAGGTGATTGTACGTAATTCTACTTTCCCCATCTAAATCCCTAAATAAAAGTTCATCAATAATTCTTTCAAACTCTGATTTACTAATATACGAAGAAAAATTATTTGTATAAACTTCAAACCAATGCAAATAATTCAATAAAACTATATAGAATCTTTCATGGACTTTGCCCACATTAAATTGATTGATTTCAAATAAAATTCCAGAAATAAACTCATTAAAATTATTTTTCATTAAAAAAATTCTGTTTTTTGTTTCATTTATATACATTTAGAATATAACAATGAAACTCTATTTTGACAAATATAGATAGGCTATGTACTATACACCCACCTCAAAACGTCCCTATCGTCTAGAGGCCTAGGACATCGCCCTTTCACGGCGGTAACCGGGGTTCGAATCCCCGTAGGGACGCCAATTCTTCTGTCAGTTCTGACAAACTTAAAGTTTATTTATCTATAATTTATATTAATTGATTGCATCATCATTGCATTCTTCTCTACAATTACTCGCTTCATTATTTGATTCTCCTTTTTCTCTATGCAGTCATCACATTCTCCGAATGATGCTTCGCATCAGGGCAATTCTGCGCCGTTAAAACGCGCTATGAGTACTCGACATCTGGTGATGATTTCGCTTGGCGGCGCAATCGGTACTGGTTTATTTCTTGGTTCGGGTGAAGTCATTGCACAAACGGGGCCTGTAGGTGCCATTATTTCGTATTTTTTAGGCGGTATTATCGCCTATATGGTGATGCTTTGCTTAGGCGAGCTCGCTGTACATATGCCAGAATCTGGTTCATTTGGCGCTTATGCTAAACGCTATATCGGACCTGGTACGGGTTATACCATCACTTGGCTGTATTGGCTGACATGGTCAGTAACGCTAGGAACTGAATTTACCGCTGCTGCACTTTTAATGCAGGAATGGTTCCCAGACAGCTCTATGTGGATGTGGACCTTAATCTTTGGTGCTTTTGTATTCTGCTTGAATATGATTTCAACCAAATGGTTTGCTGAATCTGAATTTTGGCTAGCTTTAGTCAAAGTGATTACCGTTGTAGCCTTTATTATTTTAGGTCTATTGGCCATTTTTGGTGTTTTAGGCTATCGAGGCTATGAAGCTGCACCGCTGTTTAGCAACCTCACTGCACAAGGCTGGTTCCCTGAAGGTTTGTTCCCAATCTTCGCTACAATGTTGATTGTTAACTTTGCATTCTCAGGTACTGAGCTGATTGGTGTTGCTGCGGGTGAAACCAAAGATCCAGCGAAAAATGTGCCTAAAGCCATTAACACGGCGATTTTCCGCTTGTTGATTTTCTTTGTAGGTACCATTGTTGTTATTACTGCATTATTGCCCCATCAAGAAGCTGGCTTATCTGCCGAAGGTGTAAGTAGTTCACCTTTCGTAACAGTATTCCAGCACATTGGTATTCCTTATGCAGAAGACATCATCCGCTTTGTGATTATCACAGCCCTACTTTCTGCTGCAAACTCAGGTTTATTTGCTGCATCTCGAATGATGTGGTCATTGTCCTATAGTAAGCAATTACCTGCAGTGTTCTCTAAAGTGAACTCGCGCGGTATTCCTTATGTTGCCGTGATTGTGACCATGATCGGTGGTATGCCGGGCTTACTTTCTGAGCAATTTGCACCAGAAACCATCTTCAAAAACTTGTTAGGTGTCGCGGCATTTACCATGGTGGTGGTATGGATGAGTATTTGTTTAAGCCAATTTAACTTCCGTCGTCAGTGGTATAAAGAAGGCAAAACTGCCAAAGATTTAGCTTTTGCTGCACCACTTTTCCCAATCGTGCCGATACTCGGTTTTGTATTCTGTCTGATTACCTGTATTAGTATGGTATTTGACCCAGAAATGTTGACTGGCTTTATCTGCTGTATGATCTTCATCGTGGCGTGTTATATCAGCTACTACACCTTGTATCACAACAAAGATTGATCTGCGTTGTCATACCAAACACGATAAAAGAGTAACTTCGGTTGCTCTTTTTTTATTCTACATTTTAATAAAAGTAGAATAAAAACTGGTCCGTCGATGAGGTGCAATATGCAGATCATCTTTATCCATGGCATGAATCAACAGCAACAAACTGCACGTTCGCTCGAACAGCATTGGCTTGCACTGTTGTCTCAAGGCTTAAAGCAAAGCCATCAAGAGACTTTTTTATCGTATATACAGCACCATATGCGCATGCCTTTTTATGGAGACTTACTCACGCGTTATCAATTGCAGAATATGCTTCAAGCCAGCACCTTGACACCTCAAACGTGGCCACATTTTCCGTTTATCCATCGCACTGAACTCCCAGAAATATCACCAAAAGTACTTGAGCATCATGCCGTACAAAACAATCTACCTGACATCACCCTCAATGATGCTATTGGATTTAGTCAATCATTCAAATCGATCACTGCACTTGGCAAAGATCTTGCCCTACGCGATTTTGCAGTTTTAAAGAATTATTTCCCAAAATTACATGTCACACTTTTGCATAATTTTTTGGTCGAAACTTATCTCTATTTATCCAATCCACACTTTATTCAGGCAGTTCACACTCGTCTGCATGAGCAATTACATCAAACGAAACCCACCCTGTTGATTGCACATTCGCTAGGTAGCGTGATTGCGTATCATTTTTTACTGTTACATCCTGAACTCAACATACAGCGCTTTATCACCTTGGGCTCACCTTTGGCTTTTCGTGTCATCCAAGCCCACTTACCTCAGCCTTTACAGCGGCCTGATGCAATTTCAGGCGATTGGTTAAACTTTTATTCACATGATGATTTTCTCAGCGCTTTTCCACTGAGTCAGGCACCATTTGATTTTCAACCCGCCATTATTAACCAGCAAATTCAGACATCGATTGAACACCCACACGATATTGCAGGATATTTAACGCATCCAGAAGTTATTGCTACAATCTTACAAGTGTTGAAAAAATCGACATAAATAATGTATTTTTCAAACATTTTTAGCAAATTGTTTTAATTTTATGCACTCAACAACAAAAACTGAATTTATTTATAGAAAAGCGTTTGACACCCCCCGATTTTCACCCTAATATACGCCCACCTCTGAAACGTCCCTATCGTCTAGAGGCCTAGGACATCGCCCTTTCACGGCGGTAACCGGGGTTCGAATCCCCGTAGGGACGCCAATTTTCAGAAGTACATTTTATTAAGTCCCTATCGTCTAGAGGCCTAGGACATCGCCCTTTCACGGCGGTAACCGGGGTTCGAATCCCCGTAGGGACGCCATTACTTAGTCTAAAAAATTAGACTGAAATAAACGGTTTTAAAATTTACTTTCTGTACTGTCCCTATCGTCTAGAGGCCTAGGACATCGCCCTTTCACGGCGGTAACCGGGGTTCGAATCCCCGTAGGGACGCCATATTCGAGTTGGTTTTAACCACTCATTAAAAAGCTCAAGCATTGCGACTTGGGCTTTTTTATTGCCTTAATTTCTAAATATTTCTTTTAAAAGTTTTGAATCATAAATGGCCTTAGGGGCAATCACCTGCTCATTTAGCGGAATATTTTGACCATAGCGCTGCCGCATTAGACGCTGCACTTCATTTTGTTTTAAATCAAATTGTTTCAGTTGTTGTAATGGAGAAAGTTCGATTCCTAAAGCATGCTGATAAGCTTTCCAAACAATTTCAGAACAGTAAATTGCACGGTCATCCCATTCAAAATAAATATCATAGGGTTTGCCCAAGTACTTTTCTGCATGTTGTACAAACTTCGTTTTCTGCGGCACATTTAAGGGTTGTTTGAGCCTTTTCACCACATAGTGAGCATTCTCCCCACGCGCGATCCATTGATTTAAAGCGGTATATTGCACAGGTTGAATGGCTTCAAGCACCCAGGTTTGGTTATTTTTATTTACGATCATGCCCATGTGACTATAGGGCGAATGTGTGGCCTTTTGAATGCTTAAACTTTGTTGTGACTTTGAGATATGAAAAATAATATCTCCCGTCTGAAATACGGACTGGGCATAGAGGGCAGAACTGAGCCCCGAAAGAATGACCGTTAATATTAAAATTTTAGACATTTTTATTGTAAGCAATATTGATATGAATGAAGGCAACCATAACAGGAATATATGTCGGTTGCCCTGATTCTAAAAATTCAAAGATTGATTAAGCCGACTTACGTGAATTGACTTGCCCTTTAATGACCGCGGTTAAATTGCCTTTAAGATATTTAAAAAACACTTTTAACGGCGAAAGTTTAGGATTTGGCTGTTTGCCTTCACCAATCGATTTAAACTGAGCGGCATACCAAATAATTTCCATAATCGCCATTTTATCTATCATCGGTATGCCAGTTTTAATTTTGTCCACACCGTAACGAACATCCTGACCCGCCAATAAACGATCAGCCAAATCGACTTCAACAGCGAATGGACGTGCAATACCAATAAAATCACAAGCTCCACTGTCTAGTGCAGCATTCATGCCTTGCACGGTTCTAAACCCGCCGGTAACCATTAACGCGCATTTCACTTCTTTACGGATATTGTCCGCAAAATCGAGGAAATAAGCTTCACGAGCAATGGTACTGGCTTTACGTTTTTCTGCTTTAGCACCGGCCATCGCTGGCGCTTCATAGGAACCGCCCGAGATTTCAATCATATCAATCCCTGCGGCATCGATTGCCTTAAAGACCTCAATCACATCTGTTTCGCTAATTCCGCCGCGTTGGAAATCAGCAGAATTCAGTTTGACCGAAATGATAAAATCATCTGTCGTCGCAGCACGAACTGCCTTATAGATTTCAAGCAAAAAGCGCATGCGATTTTCATTTGAACCGCCCCACTGATCTTGACGTTTATTGGTCAGTGGCGACAAGAACTGACTAATTAAATAACCATGCGCACCATGCAATTGCACGCCTTCGAAGCCTGCCTTTTCACAAATGTGTGCGGCACGTGCAAAACGCTGAATAATATCTAAAATTTCATCTTCACGAAGTTCGCGCGGTGTTCCAAAAGTTGTAGCTAACATCGGACTAAATGGCACAGCAGATGGTGCAACCGTTTCTTTATTTAAACCTTTAGGACATTGACGGCCCGGATGTGAAAGTTGAACCAATTGCACCATGCCGTGCTTCTTACCTAACTCAGCCCACTGTGTTAACTGCGCCAAATCTCGCTCTGTTTCAGCGACCACAACCCCCGGCTCATTTTTAGCACAAAAATCCACCATGACATTACCGGTAATGGCACAGCCTAAACCACCCTTCGCCCAAGCTTCATATAACCCAAAATGTAAGTGATTGGGTTGGCCTGCGGTATTGGCCAATGCTTCACTCATTGCACCTTTGATGATGCGATTTTTAAACGTGGTATTACGAATTTTAAAGCTTTCAGCTAAATGGCTCATGACAATGTCCAAAATGAAATAATAAGTCCTGAGTATTTACTCTAATTACTATTTTCTAAAGGTCAAGGATATTTTGACAATGACACTTGTCAAAATATCCATAATTTTGATTTTAGTATTGGCTGGCTTCAATTAATTTACGGGTATAGTCCGTTTGTGGTCGTGCAAATAGATCTGCGGTGTCTTGAAATTCCATGACTTTGGCATGGCGCAGTACCAACACTTTTTGACACAGGGCTTTGACCACGTGTAAATCGTGACTGATAAATAAATAACTCATATTAAATTCTTGCTGCAAACGCCGTAGCAGCTTCACGATGGCTTTTTGTGTCGTCCGATCTAGTGCCGATGTGGGTTCATCGAGTATCAATAATTTAGGACGTAATACCAACGCACGTGCTAAGGCGACTCTCTGCCGTTGCCCACCCGATAATTCATGTGGATAACGCTGCTTAAATGAGCTGGCTAATTCGACTTTCTGCAAAGCTTCATCTATACGCTGTACAATTTCATTTGCAGATAAATGCTGTAAGGCCAAACCTTCGCCAATGGTTTGCTCTACATTTAGCCGTGGATTTAAACTACTGAATGGATCTTGAAAGACAATTTGAAATTCACGACGTAAAGGTCTGAGCTGTTTTTCTGAAAGTTGATGGATGGCGTGTTGATTTAACATAATTTCGCCATCACTTTCTATGAGCCGAGCAATAGCCAATGCTAGGGAGCTTTTCCCTGAACCACTCTCTCCAACAATACCGATCGACTCACCTTCAGCCACTGTTAAATCCAAAGCCTCTACCGCAACGACATAATCTTTGATGCGGTTCAATAAGCCTTGTTTGACTGGGAACTTCACTCCTAATTGGTGTAATTTTAAAAGTGTCTGCGTTTGTGAAACCTGTATTGCTTTACCAAAATCATGGTCTAATAGATTTTTGGTATACGCCTGCTTCGGTTGCTCAAAAATTTCCTGAACATCTCCTTGTTCCACCACTTGTCCACGATTCATCACAATCACATGTTCGGCATAGCGCTTGACCAAATTCAGGTCATGGCTAATTAAAATCATGGCCATATTACGCTGCTGTTGTAGCGACTTTAATAAATTTAAGATTTGCGCTTGCAAAGTGACATCTAAAGCCGTGGTTGGCTCATCAGCGATTAAAATATCAGGATCTAAGGCCAATGCCATGGCAATCATGACACGTTGTCGCTGCCCCCCAGATAACTCATGTGGGTATCGTCTTAACTTATCTTCAGCATCAGGAATACCAACATCATTTAATAATTCTATAACCCGCTGCCGAGTTTTTGCCTTCGACCATCCCTGTAACAACAGTGACTCACCAACAATCTTTTCAACCCGATGTAAGGGATTTAAAGCTGTCATCGGCTCTTGAAAAATCATTGCAATTTTCTGTCCACGAATGTTTCGGTGCTGTTCAGGACTCAGTCCAAGAATATTCTGTCCACTCAGGCTGACGCTGCCTGTGACCTGCAGATCACTCGACAACAAACCGAGTATAGCTAGGCTGCTAATCGATTTACCTGAGCCGCTTTCTCCAACAATCGCTATCGTTTCACCTGCATGCAATTTAAAATTTAGATCATCAACCAAGACCTGTGCTGCATGTGAAATATGTAAATGTTCCACCTCTAACACGATGGGAGGTACATTAACTTGATGATTATTGACGTCTAGGATCGAATGCATCACGTGTCGCCTCCCCAATGTAAATCAATAAAGACAGCACGATCGCTAAGGTAAAAAACCCCGATAAGGCTAGCCATGGTGCATTCAGATTGTTTTTCCCTTGAAGCAATAACTCACCTAATGACGCTGCATCAGGCGGTAAGCCATAACCTAAGAAATCCAAGGCTGTCAGTGCAGTAATATTTGCCGTAAGCATGAAAGGTAGCTGTGAAAGACTGGAACTCATCGCATTTGGTAAAATATGCCGAAACATAATCGTACTATCTGTGACGCCAAGACTTCGTGCTGCACGGACATAATCAAAATTACGAGCACGTAAAAACTCTGCACGAACCAAGCCGACTAAAGTGGGCCAGCCAAACAACAGCATAATGACAAAGAGCCAATACACACTCGGTGTAAACATACTGACTAAAATCATTACCATGAATAGCATCGGGAGCCCACCCCAGACTTCTAAAATCCGTTGACCAATGAGGTCTATCCACCCACCATAATAGCCTTGTATCGCCCCAACCATGATGCCCAATATTGCTGAAGCAAAAGTTAATACAAAACCAAACAGGAGCGACACACGTAATCCATATAAAATTCGCGCCAGCACATCACGCCCTTGGTCATCGGTACCGAGCCAATTTTGTGCAGTTGGTGCAGATGGTACGGGCACAGCCAGTTCTAAATTCGGTGTTTGATAGGAAAATTTAATCAGTGGCCATACAGCCCAGCCTTTCTCTTCAATCAGTTGCTGCACCACAGGATCTTTATAATCTGCCTCAGTTTCAAATACCCCACCGAAAGCTGTTTCTGGATAGCTTTTTAGTACGGGTACATATAAAGAATCATCGTATTTGACCAAGAGCGGTTTATCATTGGCGATGAACTCGACAGCTAGGGACAACATAAAAATCAAGGCAAAGCTGATAAAGCATGTAAAGCCTAATTTATTTTCTTTAAAACGTTGAAATCGCGCTTGCATGATCGGAGACATTATTTTGCCCCCTGCGAATCAAAATTAATTCGTGGGTCAATCATTTGATATAAGACATCACTGATTAATCTTAAGATCAGCCCCATCAAGGTAAAAATAAACAAGGTGCCAAAAATCACTGGATAATCGCGCTGTACGATGGCTTCAAACCCCAACAATCCCAGACCATCTAGATTGAAAATAATTTCAATAAATAGATTTCCCACAAAGAAGATGCCAATTAATGCTTCTGGTAGACCAGCAATAACAATGAGCATTGCATTACGAAATACATGCCCATACAGCACACGTGATTCGGTCAAACCTTTAGAACGAGCAGCAAGAACATATTGCTTATTTAATTCTTCCATAAAAGAGTATTTGGTCAGATAAGTTAAGCCAGCGAAACCACCAATTACCATAGCAAACAAAGGCAACACCATATGCCAAAAATAATCTGAAATTTTGCCAAATACACTTAACTCAGCAAAATTCTCTGAAACTAAACCTTGTAGAGGAAACCACTGAAAATATGAACCACCTGCAAAAAATACAATGAGTAAAATGGCAAAGGCAAAAGCAGGAATGGCGTAGCCGATAGCCAATAAAATAGACGTACTTTTATCAAATAACAGACCATGTTGACGGGCTTTTTTAATGCCTAATGGAATAGACACCATATAGATCAGCAAGGTACTCCATAAGCCAAGGGATAAGGATACAGGCAGCTTTTCCCAAAGTAGCTCGGTCACAGGCTTATCTTTAAAAAAACTGGTACCAAAATCTAGCGTCACATACCCCTTTAACATCAGCCAAAAGCGTTCGAATAATGGCTTATCGAAACCATATTGCGCTTCGATTTTTGCCACCATTTCTTCACTGAGGCCTTTAGCACCTTGGTATTTACTGCCTGTCGTCGCAGTTTCACCACCACCCGTGTTTCCCATGCCTTGAAAGGATTCTGCTTGCTGTATAGCTTGCTCAACAGGTCCTCCCGGCGCAATCTGAATCACGACAAAGTTAATCAGTAAAATGAAAAACAATGTTGGAATAATCAGGAGCAATCTTTTTAAAATATATGTGCCCATGTTGCTTTCATATTCCTTGTCATTCAGGTGTATTTATTGCTGCCGTAGATATTGTGTTATTTGCTTGGCTTGAGCTGCATCACTCCACCAATAGTCAATCCCTGCAGAAAGTTTAGGTTTGACATAAGGTTGCTTATACATATGCCAATAGGCAAACCAGTTTTCACTTTGCCCAAACATTGGAATTTGATAATAACCCGCTCTGAGCAGGCGGTCTAAAACACGCGTACGAATAATCAATTCCTCCCGATTTGGAGCATTGATCACCTGTTGAATGAGCTTATCGATCACAGGATTTTTAATCCCTGCATAATTATAATTACCCACTTGATCGGCTGCTTGACTGCCCCAAAGTTGAGCTTGCTCACCTGCTGGAGTGAGCGATTGAGGCATTTCATCCACGATCATATCAAAGTCAATATTTCGCATACGCTCGGTGTATTGCGGCCCATCGACTTGTCGTAATAACACCTGAATACCTAAACGTTTCAAATTTCGTATAAATGGCATTAAGGTTCGCTGCAAATCTTGTTGCTGAATCAAAAGTTCAAATTTCACAGGCCGAGATTTTGCATCCACCAATCTGCCGTCTTGATAACGATAACCCGCATTCAATAACAGTTGGCGTGCATGCAGCAGATTTTTTCGATTAAATCCACTGCCATCAGAAATGGGATATTGCCAATTGGATAAGACCCCCTGTCTTTGAATAGGATCAAGTTGCGATAACATCGGTTTTAAAATATCCAACTCTTGGATAGAGGGTTTCCCCTTCGCTTCTAGCACACTATTACTAAAATAACTCTGCAAACGCTGATACTGCCCATAAAATAATGCTTTATTTTGCCATTCAAAATCATAAGCATAGGTTAAAGCTTGTCGAAAGCGAATATCACTAAATGGCGCACGACGAGTATTAAATACGAGACTTTTTGTGGGAATCGGTCGTTCATGTTTAAAGCGATATTTGACAATTTTACCGTCTTTAAAAGCAGGAAAATTGTACGCTCCCACCCAATTACGTGCAGTCTTTTCCTCATATAACGTAAATTGACCTGCTTTAAAGCCTTCAAAGGCAATGTCAGGACTGCGGTAATATACATATTTCAGATGGTTAAAATTATATCGACCACGATTAACAGCTAAGTTCTGCCCCCAATACTCAGGATTGCGCTTGTAGCGAATACTCCTACCTGCATCGATCGTCTCAATTGTGTAAGGGCCTGAGCCTAATATGGGCTGCAATGTAATTTGAGTAAAATCTTTTTTTGCCCAATCTTTTTTGGAATAAATCGGCATTTGCGCCAAAATCATGGGCATATCAGTGTTGTGTCCAGATTTAAAACTCATCCTCACCTGATATTTAGATAAAACATCTGTTTTGTCCAAATCCGCTAAGTACATTTGTAGACCGGGATTTGATTTAGTTTGAAAGGTATCAAAACTAAATTTAACGTCTTCAGCAGTGAGTTCAGAACCATCACTAAACCGTGCTTTTGGGTTTAAATGAAAAATAACAAAATTAGTTTTTTTCGGGTCAAATGTCACCTTTTCGGCAAGCAATGGATACATCACACCCGGTTCATCTAAAGATGAACTCATCAAGCTATCAAAAAGATAATTGATACCTTCAACAGAACGCCCTTTTCCATTCATGCTGTTTAAATTATCAAAACTCCCAATACTCGAGGTCGTGATATATCCCCCTTTATTGGCAAGAGGATTGGCATAGGGCATTGCCTGTAATTGATGATATTGAGGGCTACTATGTATGGCAAGAAAAGGCGTGGTCTGCAACGCAGCCCACGCCCCTGTTGAAAGTATGCTCAAAGTCACACCAAACACGTAACGCGAAGTTGAAGCAGAATACATTCAACTTAACTCCTTAATGTTTGGACTCAGTTTGGTACTTTAATGACTTCACCAATACGTAACTGAGCAGACGGTTGTATATCATTCATTTCAGCAAGTTTTGATGTATCAAGTCCATAACGGCTTGCTAAACCAATCAATGTATCGCCGCGTTTAATACGGTATTCACTGATAGTTTTAGGGACTTGTAAATTTTGACCGACACGAAGCCCAGCACGCGGATTCAAGTTATTTAATTCAGCCAATGCTGCCACAGTTAAACCTGTCCGACTAGCAATCGAATTTAAAGACTCGCCTGATTTCACAGTATAGCTTTCAGTATTTGTTGGTTTCACATTGCTCGTAGAGGATTTAGCTTCCGTTTTTTTGGTTTCAGTTGCTTTACTAGCTACATCAGCAGGTAGTTCACCATCTACTTTTAAACGCTGCCCTACACGAATCGCACTATTGGTATTTAGGCCATTTAATTCAGCTAAATAACGTAATTGAAGATGATATTTCTTCGCAATCACACCCAATGTTTCACCTGATTTCACCACATGAATATCGGTCGCATCAACGGAATTCGTTCGTGTATTGGTTTTGCTTTCAATTTTGGTCGCCTCAGCTTTGGTTTCTACTTTAACCGGTGCGACATCACCTGTTAATTTTAATTTCTGCCCAACGCGTAGACCAGAACTACGCTCTATACCATTTAAATTTGCGACATAGTCCATGCCTAAATCATAGCGACTAGCAATGCCTGTCAGTGTATCGCCAGACTGCACCACATATGTATCCGGAACAGTTGAACTTGCAGGAACTTTAATGCTTTGCCCAGCCATCAGCCCACTATTTACCGACATATCATTTAGACTCGCCAATTCTGACAAACTGATTTTTGACCGCGTCGCAATACTGTAAAGGGTATCACCACGCTGCACTTTATAGCTTTCAACTTTATACGCAGGATCAACTTTGACATTTTCAATGCGATTCACGACTTTGCTTTCGAGCTTCTCAACTTCTGCTACAGCTTGTAATGGCACATTAATTTTTTGTCCCACCATCAAGCTACTGCCAGCCGTTAAACCAGTTGTTAAATCTGCCAACTCTTGATTTGACAGCGCATAACGATCTGCAATGAGTTTTAGATATTCACCACGTTTTACCGTGTAGGATTTGGTTTGAACTTTTGCAGATTTTTCGACAACTTGAGCTGCTTTCTTGTCAGCTTCCAATTTTGCTTTAGATGCTGGCGTTTCTTTTAAGGATAATTTCTGTCCAACATATAAACCACTCGTGGTGGTTAAACCATTGTAATCGGCGAGTTGCTTCGTACTTAAACCAAATTGACTCGCAACAGCTGTAAGACTGTCATTTGCTTTCACCACATAGCTATCTGCAATAGGCTTAGCTTTCGATTCTTCATTATTTTGCACAATCGGTTTCGCATCATATAAATAGATGGTCGTACCGACATACAAGGTCGAATCTGGCGAAATTTGGTTCCAAGCTGCAATATCACGCCAATTCACGCCATTTTTCATCGCGATCAACGCTAATGTGTCGCCCGCCAAAACTGTATAAGTACTGCGTTTACCTTTAGGTGGTACAACTACAATTTCAGAATCTGTACGAATGACATTTTTACCTTGGTTGCGTTTGGCTTCTTCGGAATCTGCACCTGTATTTTCAGCCACGCTTTTCGGGTAAGAGAACCCTTTCGTCAGTTCTTTACCTTGTTGATCTGCAATCGACTGACTGGTCTGAATCGCAGTTAACTTAATCTTACCATCGTAAGGATCGACAATTTCAGTGCCCTTCGGCGCAATAGCTTTAATTTCCTGAACGACTTCTTCTTGTTCTGCTTTGGTCGCTACTGGTTTTAATACCTCATCTATTGTTTTGGTCTCACCTTCAGCTTTAATAGCCGCCATGATTTGCTCACGCTCATTTGCGCTGAGTGGTGGCTCGACAGACACGGTTTTCACAGGAGTCGAAGGTGTTACAGCGACTGGAATACGCGGCGCACTTGGAATATCACTATTCGATGCAAAGGCAGCTAAAGCAGATGATCCCATTGGCGTTTTGCCTTTCGTTCCTGATGGAATACTTGGCGTTACCGTTGCAGCAACTACAGGTGGTTTGGCAGAAGCTGTCACTGTCGGCTGAGTGGTCAGCGTAGGCGGTGTCACTTTTGCAGGCTGAATGGTTTTACTGTTTAAATCTGGCGGAGTGACACGTGACGGCGTAATTTCAACATTATTTTTCGGTAAGTTATAAGTTGAATTACTTGCCCAATAACCTGATGAACTACCTGATTGTAATTTTTTCAAACGTGCATCGACTGATGGACTCACATCCGCAGGAATTAAAATCCGCATTGGGCTGCTGCTATCAATCACATCGCCACGATGACCAGGGTTTAGTGCATAGAGTTCTGCACGGCTTAAACCGGTAATAGATGCAATTTCATTTAAATTTGCAGGCCCTACAGCCACTTCACGAAAGTGTGGACGGTTGGCAATTGGCGGTAAACTTACGCCATAAGCACTTGGATTTTTAATAATTTGAGCAACAGCCAAGAAACGTGGGACATAGTTCATGGTTTCTTGGGGCAGTTTTAGTGACCAATAATCCGTTGGCAAACCTGCCGCACGGTTACGGTTAATCGCCTGTTGAATGCGGCCCGGCCCTGCATTATATGCAGCCAAAGCCAATTCCCACGAACCGAACTGGTTATGTAGCGCACCTAAAAACTCATAAGCTGCACGCGTTGATTCCACTACGTCACGACGACCATCATACATTGAGGTTTGTTTTAAGCCGTAAATACGTCCAGTACTTGGAATAAATTGCCATAAGCCCGCTGCGGCTGCACTTGAGGTTGCTGCTGGGTCATAAGAACTTTCAATCACTGGTAATAACGCCAACTCCGTCGGCAAACCACGACGTTCTGCTTCTTTAACCGTGTGATATAAATAACGGGACGCGCGCGCACTTAAACGATCAATATATGGTTGACGTGAAATAAACCAACCACGCTGCGCTTCAATTCGCGTATCCCAGTGGTTCAAATCCATTTTGAAACCCACAGTCATACGCTTCCATACATCACCATGCTTAAGTACTAAAAGGCGATCGCCTTCTACGGCACGCATGTCTGTTGCAGAAAGTAAATCTTCGAGTGAATCTAAACTATTGGCATCGAGAAAGTTTGAGCCAACTTGTTTACTTGCTGAGTTCTGCTTAGTCGTTTGCGATGAAGAACAGCCCGTCAGACCAAGAGCTGCGAGCGCAGAACCCAAGACTGTAAATTTAAAAATTTGTGGTAACGTAGGCTGCCAGACAGTCGCAGTTGATTTATACATAAAAAAATCCAGACAACTCATATAAAATTTATTTTTTAGATATGCCATTGTAGTGAAGCAGAACACAGACACAAGGCGTTAATTTAACGCTATTTCAGTATAAATGTTACAAGAAATTAAAAAAATCGCCAGAAATGGATTTCTCTCTGTCATTTGCGTTATACAATATACGGTTCTGAATGCTTGTTTTTCTCCGGATTTGATTTATGTCTCAAACAATCACGCTTTATGTTGATGGTGCATGTAAAGGCAACCCTGGCTTAGGGGGTTGGGGGGCCTATATCATCCGTGAAACTGGAGAAGAAAAACTCTGCGGCGGCGAAGCTGAAACCACCAATAACCGTATGGAATTGACTGCTGCTATTGAAGGCATTCAACATTGTCCGTCCGATGCAAAACTGATCATTTGGACAGACTCCAACTATGTCAAACAAGGCATAACCGAGTGGATTCATGGTTGGAAAAAGAAAAACTGGAAAGATGTTAAAAATCCAGATTTGTGGAAATTACTGGATGCAACTTGTCAGGGTCGGGAAATTGAATGGAACTGGATTAAAGGGCATGCAGGCCATCCGGGAAATGAAATGGCCGATCAATTGGCCAATCTAGGCGCAGAAAAAAACCTCGAACGCATCAAACAAGCAGCATCTACAGCTGAAGCACCTAAAAAAAAAGCTGAACCTGACTGGCTATTAAATGATCCGTTTGGACTCGAATTTGCTGATAGCGAGGATGAAGCAGAAGAAATCTCAGCTGAGTCAGCTATTGACGCAGAGCAGATTGATGACATTGTGATAGAACAACAAGCAACAGACACTGCTTCAACGTTGAGTCCAGATGCTTCTACACAGTCTAAGCAAGCTGCTGAAATCCATCCAATGATTGTCATTACACCAGCAACTGTCGATGTATCTGGCCCACGACAATTAATTTTGGATACGGAAACCACAGGTTTCTATTTCCAAGATGGCGACCGTATTATTGAAGTCGGTGCAGTGGAAATGATTAACCGCAAACTGACCGGTAGCTCAATTCATATTTATATCAACCCGCAAAAACCTGTCGGTGAATCTGAAAATATTCACGGAATCAGTGATGACTTTCTAAAAGACAAACCACTGTATGCTGAAATTGCTGATGTCTTATTTGACTATCTAAAAGGCGCAGAAATCATTGCGCATAACGCAACCTTCGATATGAACTTCCTTGATATGGAGTTCAAACGTGCCGGTTTTGTGGCCTTATCTGAAGTTTGCGAAGTCACCGATACCTTGGCTATGGCCAAAGCCAAGCATCCAGGCCAGAAAAACTCACTCGATGCATTAGTGCGTCGTTACGAAATTCCACAACGTGACCGTACTTTCCATGGTGCCTTACTCGATGCGGAAATCCTGTCTGACGTATACCTAGCAATGACGGGCGGTCAGGTTTCCTTTGATATCGATGCACTGACCCACTCGCAAAATGAAGATGGTTCGCAAACCCGCGCCGCTGTTGAAATAGAATTACCTGTGATTTTACCTTCAGCAGATGAACTTGAAGCCCATGAGACATGGGTCAAACAATTTGAAGAAAAACATGGTACACCTTGCCTTTTTGCGAAATAAAATCTAAATTTCGTGTTACTTTTTGTATATAAACAATTCTTACATACGCTATAGTAAAACCATAAACATGGACCGCCTTAAGGGGCGGTTAATAAACAAGATAAAACATCTAGGAAAGGTGCAGATACATGTCTTACCAAACCTCTATCCATTTTGATCCAACGGCTTTGCTGATAATAAAAAATGAGGTTGATAACTCAATCAAGTTAGTCGAATCAGCAGTCAGCACCTTAGTTGAAGATCAAACTTTACCTTTCGGGATTGATGATGCACTGATTCAATTTGAACAATGTGCTCAAGTACTAGCTTTAGTTGATATGCCAAGTTTGGCAAAAATCGCTCAATATTCAGCAGAGTTAATGCGCAAGATCATGGGGAATCCTGCGCAAATTAACACTCAAGATGTCATCGCACTGAGCGAAGGCACGACCATGCTGAAACGCTACATCGAATTTATCTGCCTACGTGAAGTTAAAATTCCACAATTCCTGCTGGACAGTCTTAATCGTCTAGAACTGTCTTTGGGTAAACCTCTAACGTCGGAAGGCCAACACATTGAGTCCCTACTCGATTGTATTACCCCTGACTTTGACTTACCTCAAGCTCCTGCACTTGAAAAATCAAAATACGTTCACCGTCTGTATAAGTTGGCGTTGAATAAATTGATTAAACAAGAAGAAACTGAGCTGGATTTGCAAGCGATTAAATTGGTCGGTACGTATTTAGCAGGTCTTTCAGACAAACATCCAAGCAAACAATACTGGAACTTGGTTTTTGTTGCGTTTAATCAAATTGATCAAATCTTAATTACCGATGCTCGTTTACGCACCTTGGTAAGCATTGAACGCAATATGGCTCAATATTTTGCAGGAACTGAGCGCTTTAAAGCATCCATTTCTGATTTAGCCAATGTCTTAAGTCTAAGCATTAGCCAAGAAGATGACATTTCTCATCATATTCGTGGCAAGTTAAATATCGGTGAAGACCTTCTTACCGACACCCAATTGCAAGTTTTCAGTCGTCATTTATATGGTCCTGACTTCGACACCATGCATACCATTGGTGAATTGGTTACGACTGAAATGACGCAAATTCGTAATGATATTGAATTTAACTATCAAAATATGACGCCTGAAAAAACCCAAGAACTTCAAGCGAAATTAAACGAATTGGCAAATATTTTCAAAGTCTTGAACTTAAATGAAGCGTATAACGACCTGTCGCGTCAAGCTGCGTCATTAGGTAATGCTGAGATTTTACAAGATGAAAGCTTTGCCCAGCAGTTGATGAACAATATCTTGTCTGCCATGAACTCGATTGGTGTGCTTGAGCGTCATCACACTTCTAGCCGCTTACAACTTCGTGTGAATAATATGAATATTTCACTCGATCGTTTAGATGAAGCACACGCTGCCCTGTTAAATGAGACCAAGGTTTTAATTGATGCTGCTAGCCAATCTTTGGTTCAGTATTTACAAAACCAAGATTTGACACAACTTGAAGCGACTGCAACTCAATTCCGTGAAATTGGTGGTGCAATGTTGTTCCTCAATGCAGATGCAGCTCAAAATGCGCTGAATTCAACAGCTCAATTCATTGTGAAACGAGTTGAATCTTCAACAGCGATTGATGCAAATGAAGTGAATCAAGCATTAGATTCATTGGCAAGCGCAGATATGTTGATTGACAATTTAAAGAACAAACAACCTGTTTTACAGGGCATGTTTAAGGTAGCATTGGACAGTAGCGAAAAACTGAAATCAGCAGCGGCCTAATGTCTAAATTATCACTTGCGTATATCTTCAAACAACAGCAATTGCTGGTCGATGAAAACTTTCAACTTCCCGAAGTTGAGCAACTCGCAAGTGATTTAAATATTGGCACGGGTGATCGAGTGATTGCCCGTGATCTACTTGAAAATGAGCCAATTCCTGAAGGCTTACAACTCATCCCTATTCGTCAGCTTTTACAACTTTGGAATGTTCAGCAATTTGAACAAGCCAGCCGTGCTATTCAACTTTTAGAATGGCGCCGTAATCATAAATTTTGTAGCCACTGCGGTACTGCAACTCAAGTCCACGCCACAGAATATGCTATGGTTTGCCCTGCTTGCGGTTATCACCAATACCCTCGTGTCAATCCTTGTGTCATTACCGTCATTACCCGTGGTGAAGATGAAATTTTATTGGCAAAAAATGCAAAAAATGTCCGTGCTATGTATGGACTGATCGCAGGTTTTGTTGAAGTGGGTGAAACTCTAGAAGAAGCGGTTCGTCGTGAAACTGAAGAAGAAGTTGGGCTGAAGGTCAAAAATATTCAATATCTGGCAAGCCAACCTTGGCCTTTCCCAAGTAATTTAATGATCGCCTTTAAAGCAGAATATGCTGCTGGTGAACTTCAATTACAAGAAGAAGAAATAAGTGATGCGGCTTTCTTTAAATTTGATGCATTACCTGAAATTCCGTTCAAAGGAAGTATCGCCCATTCGATGATTATGCATGTCATTCATGGTTCTGCTGTTGCAGATGATACCCAGGCATGGTTATAAGCTACTGCTTTTGAGGAACTTAGAAATAAAAAAAGCCGCCTCAGTGTGGTTTTTTTATTTCTCACTAATCATGTGTATTCACTGCATATTTAAATAATTGAATATTTTTTATCCACAAGCTGGTCGATTTATTCTACTTTTAAATTCAAATTAAAATAACTTACCCACAATATTAAATTCAAAATAATGCCAAAAAATAAATCTATCTGCAAAAGATAAAATATAAAAATCTAATATAAATAAATAAGATAGGAAATTTATGAAACTAAATTTAGCAATTTAGTTGCTTATTTTTAAATAAAATAAATAGTTTAGTAAGTTTATGGTAGATAGTACTTTATTTAATCAAATAATTATGTTAAAAATGCGTTTAAGAAATAGTAATTAACGATAAATAGATCGGAAAGAATATCTATGAAAGTCGTGCAAGAAGAAAACTTATCGCAAGTTGACCATCACATGGAATCTCGATATCAAATCGAGCCAATGTCCTGCTTATTTTTTATGTTAGGTATGCTGATTTGTGCATACGTGTTACATACTTTTATTTTTTAATCTATTCAATAAAAAAAACCGGCATTTGCCGGTTTTTTTATGCCTTTAGGATTATGCGTTGCGTTTTGCAAAGTCATCCATAAAGTTAACCAGTGCTTGAACGCCTTCTAGCGGAACAGCATTATAAATACTTGCACGCATACCACCCACTGAACGGTGACCAGCTAAATTCAGCAAGTGGTTTTCTTCAGCTTCTTTCAAGAATTGTTTTTCCAATTCTGGATTCGCCAAAGTAAATGGTACGTTCATGATTGAACGGAATTCTTTTGCAATTGGATTTGCATAGAAATCGCTTGAATCGATATAGCCATAAAGCAATTCAGCTTTTGCCATATTCGCTTTATAAATTGCGTCTACACCACCCTGCTCAAGTAACCATTCAAAAACAAGGCCAGATAAGTACCATGCATAAGTTGAAGGTGTATTCACCATTGAACCATTTTTCGCTTGAGCTGAATATTTCAAGATACTTGGAATATCTGCTTTCGCTTGATCCAATAAATCATCACGAATAATCACCAAAGTTAAACCAGCAGGACCAATATTTTTCTGAGCACCTGCATAGATTAAACCGAACTTAGATACGTCTAATGGTGCAGATAAAATGCTCGATGAAAAATCGGCAACCAATGGTTTGTCCGTTTCAGGAATGTTGGCAAACTGAAGACCACCAATAGTTTCATTATCTGCATAATGCACATAAGCCGCATCATCAGATAAGTTCCAGGTGCTTTGATCAGTAATCGCAAGTTTACCGTCAATGGTGGTACCCGCTTCAACAACATTAATGTCGCCATAACGCTGTGCTTCTTTCAACGCTTTTTCAGACCAAATACCAGTGTGGATATAGTCTGCTTTGCTGTTTTTACCCAATAGGTTTAATGGGATCGCAGAGAATTGAAGTGATGCGCCACCTTGAAGGAATAACACTTTATAGTTGTCTGGAATATTCATC
Organism: Acinetobacter sp. YH12052; assembly: GCF_013419835.1. Classification (NCBI taxonomy): domain Bacteria; kingdom Pseudomonadati; phylum Pseudomonadota; class Gammaproteobacteria; order Moraxellales; family Moraxellaceae; genus Acinetobacter; species Acinetobacter sp. YH12052. The sequence goes on along the minus strand of NZ_VOZI01000004.1, from coordinate 138,917 downwards.
AGCTTACGAAGATCAGCTTCTGCTTTCTCTGCCACAGCGACATAGTCTTTACTACGGTGGCTCATTTCCATGATCGAAAGGCCTTTGCCTTGCCAGTCAAGCATTTCAGCTTGAGCTTTTTCTAAAACGGCAGTGGGTAATGCAGCAGGACCAGCACAGAAGTTGTACGCGCGCATGAGTTTTCCTTTCAAAGTGAAACACAATAAAATGATGGCATTTAACCATATCTGACGCGTGCTTGCAGTAGTTAAAGCTGAAAATATTCCAATGCTGTCTGACATTTGAAGTCAAATTTTCAATAAAGATCAAAATTAATTCTTATTAATTCAAATTATTAGATTTACTGATATTTTTTATCCCTTGAATTGATGCTAATTTAAGGTCTTGATGTGCGAAAATGACGTGCGCTACAAAGATAAAATTTATTTACATATGCATATGAAACAATACAACAACTTAGTGAATTTACCCAACTTCATCACAATGACTATAATGAACCCATCCTAGCTGTGAGTGTGTTTTTATGCCTCTACCTCGAACAGATTATTCTATAAAAATTAAACATACATTTCGTTCAGGATTGCTGCTTGGCCTTGGTTGTTTGAGTGTTTTTTTTAGCCCCACGGTACTTGCGCAAAGTATCAGTTATAGCCAAGCAGAACAAAGTCTACTCACTAGTTCGTATAGTACTCAGGCCAACCAAGCGCTACAACAATCTGCCGAACTTCAAGCTCAGGCCATTAAAGGCCTTGGTTTACCTCGTGTGGATTTAAACGTCCGTGCCTATGCCTTTCATAATGAACTCGATATTCCTCTCGGCGCCTTAAAAAACAACTTAGAACAAACGCTGAGTAATGGCATTAATAATAAAATTGATGAAAGCTTACCGAGTGATTTGGCAGACCCATTAAAAGACAGTCTGCAACAGCCAATCCGTGATGGTGTCGGATTAATTCCAGATTCTTCCCAAGTGGTCTTAGATGATCAAGTGATCCGCCCTACCGTTTCCGTAATGATGCCGCTGTATACCGGTGGGTTAACGTCTAGCGCCAAGGAAATTGCCAATATCCAAGCCAAACGCAGCGCGATAAGCAGTGAACAACAACAAGATGTGCAACGTTTTGAATTAATCCAAGCCTACTTCAATGCTCAATTACAAAAAAAATTAGTCGAAAGCAGCCGCTTCAATTTAAATGCGATGCAACAACACTATGCCAATGCGCTCAAAATGGAACAACAGGGTTTTATTAGCAAAGGCCAGCGTATGCAATTTGAAGTGGCGAAGAATAATGCTCTCAGAACTTTTCAAAATACTGAAGCGAATCTCCGCTCTAGCTTATTTAAGTTAAACAACTTAATGCAAAGCAGCCAAATTACTGATCTTACAACGCCATTATTTATCAATCAGCAACACAATCAAAATATAACCGCCTTACTAAAAAGTTATCAGGATCAGTCTAGTTTGGTGCGTAAAATGCAATTGGACAGTCAATTGGCTGGTGCTAATGTGAAAGCCCAAAGCGCAGCAAAAAAACCCAACGTCTTTGCCTTTGGTGAATATAGTCTCGACGATAAACAAAACTGGATCGTTGGTGTTGCCGCTCGCTACAACTTATTTTCAGGTATTGATAAAAACAAATCCGTACAAGCTGCTGAACTTCAACGCTATGCATCTGAGTTAATGACTGAGCGTACCAAACAAGAAATTGAAAGCCTGATTTATAGCTCATTTAATGAAGTCACCAGCGCTCAACAAAGTCACCTGTTGTTGCAGCAAAACCTAAAAGCTGCTCAAGAAAATTTAAGAATTCAACAGCTTTCATTTAAAGAAGATATGGGTACGGCCACACAAGTCATTGATGCACAAAATGCATTGAACGGGCTACAAAGTGAAATGGCACTTAATGCCTATAAATACGTGATGTCACTCGCAACACTGCTACAAAGTCACGGGAGCATTGACCAGTTCCAAAGCTATATCAATCAATCACACACCGACTATATTCGCTAAGTTTAGCCGAGGGGAAACAATATGAATCAGGAACCAACTGATCACCAAGAAGATGCCTCTGCGAATGCTGAAACATCCCAATCCAATGTCTCGAGTTCAAACGTTTCGTCTACAGCAAATACTGCTGAGGATACTCCAAAGAAAGTGAATACCAATACTGATGCAGAGACGAAAAAAAGCTCAGTGCAAAGTCGCAATAAATCTGCTTTGATCAAGTTCGGGATTGGCATTGTCTTAGTTCTGCTTTTGGCATTGATTGCATTTGGCTTATGGAAAAGTTATCAGCCCAAGCAGGTTGAATTACAAGGTCGAGTTGAGGCTGAAACCATCCACATTAGTACCAAAGTACCTAGTCGTATTGAAGAAATATATGTGCATGACGGTGAAAAAGTACAAGCAGGTCAAGCACTGGTTCGTTTAACCAGCCCCGAAGTCGATGCAAAGAAACAACAGGCTTTAGCTGCACTTCAATCTGCGCAAGCACTGCAATCCACAGCTGAACGTGGCTCTCAACAAGAAAATATTGATAGTTTATATGCCAATTGGCAAAGTCTAAAAGCACAGCAACAATTGGCGCAAACCACCTACCAACGTGGTCAAAACCTCTATAAAGAAGGTGTCATTTCACGACAACGCCGTGATGAAATGCAAGCTGCCGCAGTGTCTGCTGCGCAAATGACAGAAGCGTCTTATCAACAATATGCGCGTGCAAAACGTGGCAGTACACCGCAACAACAAAGCTCGGCAGATGCCCAAGTCAAGATTGCGCAAGCCGCGTTAGCTGAAGCCAATGCACTTGAGGCGGAAACCAAATTGTTTGCACCCTCTAATGGCACCATTTCAAAAACCTATGGCAAAGTTTCAGAATTAGTTGCGATGGGTGTGCCCGTTGTAAGCCTGATTCAAGATGATAGCTTATGGATTAGCTTAAATGTCCGTGAAGACCAGTATGCTCAAGTGTATCAACTCAAGACCATGCAAGGATTTATACCGGCACTGAACAAATCTGCCGATTTTAAAATTGATCACATCGAAGCCGAAGGTGAATTTGCAACGATTAAAACCACGCGACAAACAGGCGGCTATGACATTCGTAGTTTTAAAGTCCAACTGAAACCCGCTCAGCCGATTGCTGACTTAAAAGTGGGTATGAGCGTTTTGTTTAAAATTGAAGAGCGTAAATAATGTTTAGGGGCATTCTGCGTGAGTTTCGCTATTTGATGCAGCATAAATGGGACTTGTGTATGGTCACACTTGCCCCTGCCCTTGTGATTTTGCTCTTTACCAATATGTTTGCTCAAGGCAAACCAGATCATTTACCCATTGCGATCATAGACCAAGATCACAGCAGTTTAAGCCGTAACATTACTCATTTTGCGCAGCTCAACCATACCTTAAAAGTAGCCACCATTACACCCAGTATGGATGATGCTGAAAAGCTTTTAAATCAGACTCAAATTTGGGGCTATATTCATATTCCTGCTGGTGCAGAGCAACGACTGGTTCAAGCAAAAGATGCAGAAATCAGCATTGCCTATAACCAAAGCTATTTTAGTGTCGGCAATAGTATTTCATCAGCCATGCTGCTAAGTACATTGCAAGCCATGGCCGATTTTAGTGGTCATCAGTATTTAGAAAATACTATTCCCTACCTCGATGCACCGACACCCAATGTCAAAATTTCGCCCTTATATAATCCAGGTTTAAATTATGAGTTCTATTTAGAGCCGTACATGATTCCTGCGATTCTGCATTTATTACTGTGTTGCTGCGTCGCATTTTCGGTCGGTCAAGAAATCAAATATGGCACTGTAAATCAATGGGTGAAACCGACTTCTGTCTTTCAAGCTTTAATCGCTAAAAATCTCAGTTATGTTTTCATTTTTACCGCTTGGACATGGGCGTGGATGTTCTGGCTAATCGTGTTTCGAGGGTGGTTTGTTCAGGGTTCATTATTGCTCATTTTGCTCGGGCAATTGTTTTTTTATACAGCCTATGCCTTTATCAGTTCTACTGTAGTTTTGGCGACACGTGATCTCACCAAATCTTTTGGTTTTATTGCGGTATATGGTGGCTCATCACTGAGTTTTGCAGGGGTAACATTGCCGCTGAATAACGCGCCGATGTTTACAAAATTCTGGGCCAATATTATTCCCTATACGCCTTATGCCAAATTACAAACAGAACAATGGGTCATTGGTAGCCCAATCTCCATTTCAATCACACCGCTTGTCACCCTGATCATTTACTGTCTGTTCTATTTTGTTCTCGCCAGCTTCTTTTTACGTAAAGTACTGAAGGAACAAATCATATGAATAAAATCGCGTTATTTATAACAGCTTTGCTCAGACACTATATTCAAACATTTAAAGATATTGTGAAGCACAGTTCGATTTTTACCACCTTAGTGCTTTCTGTTTTTCTTTACAGTTTTTTTTATCCCATTGCCTATCAAGCGGAACACGCAGAATCGCTCCCTATCATTGTGGTGGATGAGGAACAAAGCATACTCACCAATACGATTATTGGTGCTGTAGCCAATAGTCCCAATGTAGAAATTCAAGCTGTGACTGGTAATTTTGCTGAGGCTGAAAATATGCTCAGAAGTCAGCAAGCTGACGGGATTTTACTGTTGCCGAGTAATCTTTCAAATAGCATTCGCCGTGGTGAAACCGGTGGAATTGGTTTATATCTCAGTGCTGCAAACTTTCTAAAGACTCAAAAAATTGGCTTAGGTTTAGCCAGTTCTATGGAAAATGCCCTCGTCGAATATGCAGAAAAATTCCAGAACATATCTGATTTTAGCCCCGCTTTGTCGATTCATAAGATTCCATTATTTAATCCACTTTCAGGCTATGGCAGCTATATTTTCCCAGCGGTTGCTCCCTTAATTATTCATCAGACGATTTTATTGGGTCTGTGCATGCTGATTGCGACCTATCGACAAAACACCACATGGCGTCCAAGCTATTCACAATTAGCTGGCATTTTCTTGTGTATTTTGACTATCGGGACTTTAGGGTGCTTCTATTTATTTGGTTTTACCTTTTGGCTGAACGATTATCCACGGGGTGGAAATTTTTGTGGCATGTTCATTGCTGTACCCATTTTCCTCAGTTGTATTATTGCGATGACGCTCTATCTAGCCACCTTTCTTGACCTGCCAGAACGTGCAGGACATGTCATCGTTTTTAGTTCTATTCCGCTATTTCTACTTTCGGGAACGGCATGGCCACATGCAGCTATGCCTAAATGGATGCAAATACTCGCTCAAGCATTACCTTCGACCCAAGGCATTCAAATGTTCCTTCAACTCAATCAGATGGGTGTGCCTACAGTAATCCTCATACCTAAACTGCTTTACCTCACAAGTATTGGACTGATTTTTTTATGTCTTGCTGTCTGGCGTTTAAAGTTTGCCAAAAGATAAAACTGTTTGTGCTGTAAGACATGTCTGGTCTCAAGCGAAATGTGTTCAAACCTATTCATCATAGACTCGAACGCTTTGCTTCTTAGCATGTCTGAAATTTTAATGCTTTCTGTCGCCAATTAACTGTATGCTGTTGGCGTCACAGTCGATGCCTCATCCACTTGAATATCAAAATCATCTGCATCTGAAGTGATCTCAGTAACCAAATCATCTGATTCTTTTTCTGCAGCGTTTTCAAGCCAGAATCCTTTCACTTTATCGTCCCCATCATGACCTGCAAAGACCACACTCATATACAGTTCTTTTTGCGGATAATCATATTTATACACAATTGTTGTGGTCTTACCTTCTCCCAGCCGAGTATTTGCCATTCGCTGAATCACTTGCGCTTCAGCGCTAGGTTGACCTGCAGGAATCAGCTTTTTCATACGTGAAAACAGCTCTGGATCTGCTAGCATCGCATCACGAACATTTTCTTCAACCAATGCCAAAAAGCTGTCTTGATGGGGTTGGTGTAGTGCTGCGAATAATTTTTCTGACTTAGTACGCTGTGAGCTTGTCTCACTTGGTAGGCTTGATTCGAATTTTGCAATCAAGAAATCGCCAATTTTTTCACAAGCCGTTATAGGTAAGATTAAAGCGATGATGACGACTAATTTTTTCAACACCGTACAAGCCCTCTGGTTATTATTAAAATATATAAAGTTAAAATTTATTTCGGATAATCTGTGTGATTTATAGAATTTTCACTGATTTATCTGCCTCACAAGTATAAAGCAAACTTCTATATAAAAATGAAAAATACAGGCTCACAATTAGTTTTTCGATCTTTCTAGGCAAATCAGAGATTTTGTGAAGTGTTAATTAATAACTCAATTTTATTCGTTCTATAAATTAAACTTAACAATCAAATCGCTTATACAACTAAAAATGATAATTTATCGATCAAACAGTTTAGTTTTGATCAAAATCGTTGGCTGTATTCTCATATAAACTGCAAAATATTATCGTATTTATCTCCCAAATTATTCAGAACTTTTTGTCATGGCGGATTCAGTCTGTCTGCAACATTTGTTCGTGGATGACTGTGGGCTTTTTTCTCCCAAATCTGACATAAGAGCTGATGTATGAAAAAGATTAAGGTGAGCCTTGCCTGGCAAATCGTGATTGCTCTCATTCTAGGTATACTTGTTGGTGCTTTCCTACACTATTCTCCTGAATATCGTGATGCTTTAGTTAATAACTTTTTGACTCCTTTGGGCTCAATTTTTATTAACCTCATTAAGATGATCGTTATTCCGCTTGTTGTGTCGATGCTTATTTTAGGTATTGCCAATACAAGTCACGGTAGTAACTTAGGTAAACTAGGTTTCAAAACGATTATTTATTTTGAAATCATTACCACCGTTGCTATTTTAGTCGGTTTAGTTGCAGCCAACGTATTCCAACCTGGTGCCGGCATTGATATGTCTGCATTGACGCAAGTCGATATTTCAAAGTATCAAGAAACAACACATGAAGTCAGTGAACATTCTCATGGTTTGATTCAAACAATACTTTCACTTATTCCATCTAACTTTTTTGCAGCTTTGACGAGTGGTCAAATGCTCCCAATCATCTTTTTCTCTGTGATGTTTGGTGTAGGTTTAGGTGCGCTTGATCAGGAAGTAAAACAACCTTTAATTAAAGTGTTGACCGCTGTTTCTGAAACGATGTTTAAAGTTACGCACATGATCATGATGTTTGCACCTATTGGTGTATTCGGCTTGATTGCAGCGACTGTTGCGAATTTCGGCTTCAGCTCTCTTGTGCCACTGCTTAAGCTCGCAGTTTTAGTTTATGGTGCAATATTCTTCTTTATTTTTATAGTATTAGGTGCCGTTGCCAAGTTCTGTGGCTTCAGTGTTTGGGCCATTATCAAGATCTTAAAAGATGAATTGATTCTCGCGTATTCAACTGCAAGTTCTGAAACTGTCCTCCCCCGTATTATGGAAAAAATGGAAGCTTACGGTGCTCCGAAACCGATTACCAGTTTCGTTATTCCAATTGGCTATTCATTTAACCTCGATGGTTCGACCCTATATCAAAGTATTGCAGCTATCTTTATTGCTCAGCTTTACGGGATTGATCTGACAATCACCCAACAAGTGATTCTAGTACTGACCTTGATGATTACCTCTAAAGGGATTGCAGGTGTACCTGGCGTTTCTTTCGTGGTCTTGCTGGCGACTCTCGGCAGTGTCGGTATTCCTCTCGAAGGTCTGGCATTCATTGCAGGTATTGACCGTATTTTAGATATGGCACGTACTGTACTGAATGTGATTGGTAACGCGCTTGCGGTACTGGTGATCAGTAAATGGGAAGGCCAATTTGATACTGAAAAACAAAAAAATTATGCCTCTAATCTAAAAGATGCCGCTTAATTTTATGCCATAAAAAAGGACGCTTCGGCGTCCTTTTTTACAGCTTTGTTTTATTTTTACCAAACTTTATTTATTTTTTTCACCAAATACTGAAATATTAAAATCTCGAATTTTGTTACTTCCTGCGGGTTTATCAAAACTTACATCATACTGTACAAGGTTTTTATTGGTATAACCGTACTCATAAGTGACCGTATATAAAGACGGCTTTTCAGTCGATTTTTCAATGTGCTTAGCCACAATATTTTTGCGTGAGTAATCTTGTTTCGGAATACCTCGTGCAAATTTACGCAGCTCTTTTTCATTCTGTTCAAACTTCGCTTTGAGTTCTGGTTCAAAGTAGGTGTACAGCTTTTCAAAATTGCCTTCACGTAATTGATCATAGGCAGCTTGGGCAACTTCAGTCTGTTCAGCACTTGGGTCTGGTATTGCATTTAAGGCTTTTTGACCTATTTGGTCACAGCCGCCCAGCCCAATAAGTGAAGCCATTGCAAAATATTTTAATTTCATATTGTACTCATCAATCTAAAATTATCTGTCTATAAAAAAGGACGCCGTAGCGCCCTCTTTTCTCAATCTTCAATTAGTCTTCTTCAGGCTCATTGAGACCTGATTCATTGTCATTTTGATCAATAATCGTTGAGTCATCGACAAGCTGCTCAGTTTCGATTGCTTCCACTTCTTCAAAAGTTTCGTCTTCTTCAACTGCTTCGATCGCCACAACACCGACTAAGATTTCGCTTTCACCTAAACGGATCAAACGAACACCTTGAGCATTACGACCTGTTTGTGCCACTTCAGACGCACGTGTACGAACCAACGTACCACCATCTGAAATTAACATTAGCTCTTTAGACGCATCAATCGCTACAGCACCAACAAGCTCACCGTTACGTTCAGATGTTTTAATTGCAATAACACCTTTACCGCCACGTTTCTTGGTTGGGAAGTCATCTACTGGTGTACGTTTACCATAACCATTAGCTGAAGCACAAAGTACTTCACCAGTTTCCGGAACAACCACCAATGACACTATACGGCTAATGAGAGCTGAATCAGAGGTATCTTCATCATCAGACTCTACATCCGCATCCTCAGCGTCTTCAGCTTGAGCTGCTGCACCAATGGTCACGCGCATACCACGAACACCTTTGGCAGAACGACCCATTGAACGCACGTCAGTTTCTGCAAAACGAATGGCTTTACCTTCGTTTGAGAACAACATGATTTGTTGTTCGCCGTCGGTAATGGCAACACCGATTAAGGTGTCATCACCATTGAGCTCAATTGCACGTAGACCGTTAGAACGAACATTCGAGAATTGTTCTAACTCAACACGTTTAATCGTACCGTATTCTGTTGCCATAAATACATAGAAGTTTTTACGAACGGCTTCTGCTTGCTGTGCAAAGTCATTGATGATTTCATCATCAAGATCAGTCGTAGATAACTCTAGACCCAATTGTTTCAACTGAATACGAAGTGCGTCAGATAAATCATCTGCACCATCTTCAGTCTCAGCAAGTGCAGCTTCTAAGCCCGTAAAATGACTATTAATCACTTCATTGGTTTGTAACTGTGCACTATTGGCTTTTACAAATACTTTAAAGTCAGCCAAACGTTCTTTAAATTTCTTCGGCGCATCGACCACTGGTAAAATAGCGGTGATGGTTTCGTTTTCATCTAATGGCAATAAGTTCACCATCGGACGACCTTTCGCACCACGAGATGCTTGAGGCACTTCATACACTTTCAGACGATAAACTTTACCTACATTGGTAAAGCAAAGCACTGTTGCGTGGTTTGAAGTCACGATCAAATGCTGGATGTAATCGTCTTCTTTCATTGAAGTTGCAGACTTACCACGTCCACCACGACGCTGTGCAGCGTAGTCTGACAATGGTTGAGTTTTTGCATAACCTGATTTAGAAACAGTCAGTACCATTTGCTCTTCAGGGATTAAATCTTCACGAGAGAAGTCGATACGTGATTCCACGATATCGGTACGACGTGCATCGCCATATTGTTGAAGGATTAAAGCCAATTCTTCTTTAATTACGTTCATCAATAAGTTGAAATCGTTCAAAATTGCCGTGTATTCAGCAATTTGACCAAGAATTTCTGTATATTCAGCTTGTAACTTGTCTTGTTCTAGACCGGTTAAGCGATGTAAACGAAGTTCTAAGATCGCACCTACTTGGGTTGGAGACAGACGATAAATATCACCTGTTAAACCAAATGGACGTGCTGGATCTTCGCCTTCAATTTCATCTGGACGGACAGATACCGCGCCTGCTTTTTCAAGCAAGGCAACAACACCACCGCCTGCCCACTCGCCCGCTTGTAAACGTTCGCGCGCTTCGCTTGGGTTTGCAGATGTTTTGATGGTTTCAATGATCGCATCGATATTTGCGAGTGCAACCGTCAAACCTTCTAAGATATGTCCACGTTCACGTGCTTTACGCAGTTCGAACATGGTACGGCGTGTAACCACTTCCTGACGGTGACGGATAAACGCTGCAATAATATCCTTCAAGTTCATTAACTTAGGCTGACCATTATCGAGGCAGACCATGTTAATGCTGAATGAATTTTCTAATTGGGTATTTTGGAATAGGTTATTTACAATCACTTCAGCGTTTTCACCACGCTTCAAGTCAATTGCAATACGCATCCCTTCTTTATCTGATTCATCACGAAGTTCAGAAATACCTTCAAGTTTTTTCTCTTTGACCAACTCAGCAATACGTTCAATGGTTTTTGCTTTGTTAACTTGATAAGGAATTTCAGTGAAGACAATCGTGCTACGGCCCGATTTTTGGTCTTCTTCAATGTGATATTTACCACGGATGTGCAAACGGCCTTTACCAGTACGGTACGCATCGACAATGCCTGATTTACCGTAAATGATACCGCCTGTAGGGAAGTCTGGACCAGAAATATGTTCCATTAACCCTTCAATGCTGATGTGCGGATCGTTGGCATAAGCAAGACATGCATTAATGACTTCTGTCATGTTATGCGGAGCCATATTGGTTGCCATACCTACAGCAATACCAGCTACACCGTTAATCAACAAGTTAGGCACACGTGTTGGCATGACTTGTGGAATACGTTCAGAACCGTCGTAGTTGTCTTCCCACTCTACGGTATCTTTCTCAAGATCCGCTAAAAGTTCGTGGGTTAATTTACGCATACGAACTTCGGTATAACGCATTGCTGCTGCACTGTCACCATCGACAGAACCGAAGTTACCCTGACCATCAACCAATTGATAGCGTAAACTGAAATCTTGAGCCATACGAACAATGGTTTCGTATACAGCTAAGTCACCATGTGGGTGATATTTACCGATGACGTCACCGACTACACGGGCAGACTTTTTGTAAGCTTTGTTGTAGTCATTGCCCAATTCGTGCATTGCAAAAAGCACACGACGGTGAACAGGTTTGAGACCATCTCGGACATCTGGCAACGCACGTGACACAATCACGCTCATTGCATAATCGAGATATGAGCTCTTCAGTTCATCCTCAATGGCAATCGGTCTAATTTCCGATACGCTCATGCATACTCCTTGTTATACAAGCAGAATTCTGCCCGCATTTATATATCGTAAATCTGTAAAAATTAGTTCAAAAAACACTGAACCAATATCAAAAATCAAGTCGGACAGTATAGCATAAAAACCCTGATTTTTGTGCCAATCATCTTGCACTAGAACCATGATTTTTTGTATTTATTTTAAGCATTTTGATTTTATTTGCTATGAAAAAAACCTCTACGAATAGAGGTTGTTTATTGTTCAAAAAAATTCTTTTTGAAGCTTCAAATTTAGACGCATAAATGTGATAAAAATCACTCTTTATGATATTGCATGACCTCTAATTCTTGAGGTACATGATCCTGCTGCATCCATGGGTGTGCTGTTAGAAACAAACCTAAAATAAGCGGAAATTCATAAACTTCTTCGATGAAATCTTTATAAGCCAAATCGTACAAAAATAAAAAACTGAGACTTCGACTATGCTCAACTGCATCAGAAATAAATAAGCCCAATATCACCAAGCCCAATGGCCAAATTGGTAAAGCCAAGGTTTTTAAGTTACGTGCGATTTCTTGGCGTAAATAAGGCGAAAACAGCATAAAGACGACAGGTGCAATCATGAATACCGAAATTAAACGAAAATAAGGTTTAGGCACATCAGGAAAATAGTCACGCCCCCAACTAATACTACGACCAAATAGCAACAACCACCATGCGACAGCCCACAACCAAAATTGTTTCTTTCCATCTTGCATTTCAAGTGGTCGAATATAGAAAAAAGTAAAAATCGCAAAAAACAGCAATAACAATGCTTGGACCGATTCAACTGCTGTAACAGTCATTCCATCAAATAAAGGAAAAGAGATACTTTGTAAAACAGGAAAAAGTAAACAGCAGATCATCAGCACCAATACACTGACTGGTAACTGAAAATCAAATTTCAAAGGGAGACTCCGCCTAAAGGGCAAGTTCAATAAAAAAGCAATGTTAACACAAAATATACAATCCTTTAAGCTTGCTTTAAGTTTAAGATTCAAACTTGAAAGATAAATTTTTATTATTTTATTTTAAATCTTTGTATTTTTTATAATTTATTAATTTCCATCCCATTACCAAGCGATTGCGCCTGCTTACTTACCATTTAAGTTTTAACATACAAATAGCTTACACTACAGTAGTGTCTAATACCAATAATAAGAAACATCACATGAATGTTAAACTACTAAACTAAGAATCCCTACCCTCATAAGCATGAAACATCTAACTGCAATTTATATATGTACATTTACGTATAATTAATCGATTAAGCATGATCAAGAAGATCTACCAGACTATTCATTCCGCATAAAAAAACGCTCCTAAGCCATAAGCTTAGGAGCGCCTTGAACTGTGTTCAGAAATTAGATTTTAGATACTAATTCTGGAACTACAGTGTTCAAGTCACCTACTAACCAGTAATCAGCTACTGAGTTAATTGGCGCTTCTTCGTCTTTGTTGATCGCAACGATCACTTTAGATTCTTTCATACCTGCCAAGTGCTGAATCGCACCAGAGATACCTACAGCGATGTACAAGTCAGGAGCAACGATTTTACCTGTTTGACCCACTTGCATATCGTTTGGTACGAAACCAGCATCAACTGCTGCACGAGATGCGCCTTGCGCAGCACCAAGCTTGTCCGCTAATGGATCAAGTACAGTGTGATAGTTTTCACCTGAACCAACACCACGACCGCCTGAAACAACTATACGCGCAGCAGTTAATTCTGGACGTTCAGATTTCACGATTTCTTCAGAAACGAACTTAGAAATACCAGCATCACCAGTAGATGCAACAGCTTCAACTGCAGCAGAGCCGCCTTCGCTTGCAACAGCATCAAATGCAGTACCACGAACAGTCGCAACTACAACAGACTCGCCAGACTCTACAGTTGCAATCGCGTTGCCTGCATAGATTGGACGTTTGAAAGTTTTAGGACCTTCAACAGCAATGATGTCAGTGATCATGCTTACGTCAAGTAGCGCAGCAGCACGTGGAAGTACGTTTTTACCTGTTGTTGTTGAAGCAGCAAGGATGTGAGTGTAACCCGCACCGATAGAAGCAACTAATTTAGCAACGTTTTCAGCCAATTGGTTTGCATAAGCAGCGTCGTCAGCAAGCAATACTTTGCTTACACCAGCTACTTTAGCCGCTTGGTCAGCAACTGCTTGAGCGCCTGAACCAGCTACTAATACAGTGATATCACCACCGATTTTTTGCGCTGCAGCAACAACGTTAAGAGTTGCACCATTTAGTGCTTTGTTGTCGTGCTCAGCGATAACTAAAATACTCATGATTTTTATCCTTCTGTATTAGATCACTTTCGCTTCGTTTTTCAATTTATCTACAAGCTCGTCTACAGACTTCACTTGTACGCCCGCTTTACGTTCTGCAGGAGCTTCAACTTTAACAGTTTTAAGCTTAGTTGCAGGTGAAACGCCATAATCAGCAGGTGACTTAGTATCAAGCGGCTTTTTACGCGCTTTCATAATGTTTGGAAGAGCAGCATAACGTGGCTCATTCAAACGCAAGTCAGTGGTGATAATTGCAGGAAGTGCAAGTTCAACAGTTTGTAAACCACCGTCGATTTCACGAGTCACTTGTACTTTGTCGCCTTCAACTTTAACTTCTGAAGCGAAAGTACCTTGGCCAGTACCTAAAAGCGCGCCAAGCATCTGACCAACTTGGTTAGAGTCGTCATCAATTGCTTGTTTACCAAGAAGGATCAATTGAGGTTGTTCAGCGTCTACAACACCTTTTAGGATTTTTGCAACTTCAAGTGCACCTAACTGGCTGTCGTCAGCTTCAACAAGGATACCTCGGTCTGCACCAAGCGCCATAGAAGAACGGATTTGTTCTTGAGCTTCTTTAGGACCAATAGAAACAACAACGATTTCTGAAACAGTTCCTTTTTCTTTTAAACGAACCGCTTCTTCCACTGCGATTTCACAGAATGGGTTAATTGACATTTTAACGTTCGTTAAGTCAACACCACTGTTGTCCGGCTTAACGCGAACTTTAACGTTGGCATCAACCACACGTTTTACAGCAACAAGAGCCTTCATGTAATCCTCGGCTGTTTTAGCAAATGTAAATGTTGAGAAAAGTTATATTAACTCTTCACTTTAAATTTTTTAGGTGCCCTATCTTGCAATGTGTACGGCATTTCGGTCAAGTCACAATTATCGAAAGACCTGTAAAAAAGCGTAATTTCCTTGAACTTATCGTTCACATTTTTTAGAGAATGGTTCAGTTATCCAAAAAAACGCATTATTCAGTTATTTTTTAAGCATTGATTTTTATTATTTTTTTACTTGATTTAGCTCATCAAAAGATCTGATTTAATATCAATTTTCGATCAATCTTTCTGAAATAGAGCTTTCCCTCTACACATTCGGCAACATATCTAAACTTGTCATTTAAGATAGAAGCATAATGAATTTAGCGCTAATTTCACTTTTCCGAAGCTAATTGGTGGGTTTTTCTCTCTTTCTTATTCTTAATATGTGTCGATATTCACCACATATAAAAAAACCTCCGCCTTCACGAAGGTTTTAGTTAAGGCAATTATTTCTATTTACATTTGCTGTTTTTAATTGGCAATTAACCATGTCGCAGCAAGAGCCAATAAACCGCCTGATGTACCATCAACCCACTTTTGTTTGCGTTCATCAATTTCAGTTTTTTGTGTAATACGTGCAAAGACCACACTTAAACTACAATACACCACAAAAATCAGCCCAATAAAAATGAAGGACAAAATCAAACCTTGACTCACGGTATTCGCTGATTTATCGATAAATTGCGGCAAAATTGCAAAATATATCAACATTCCTTTCGGGTTCAGTAAAGCCGTAAAAAAGCCTTTTTTAATCGGGTTGGACGCTGACTTTTTCTCAATACTTAATTTTTTACTGCTAAATACTGAACGTAGCAAATGCGTTGCCAAATATAAAAGATAAGCAATCCCCAACCAGCGGATTATTTCAAAGAGTAGTGGAAATGACACGATAATCGCAGCAATACCCAATGCCACCAAAATCGAGTGAACTAAGTAACCTGAGCATACCCCCACTGTTGCCATCATGCCTGCTTTTGCATCCTTACCCATCACTTGTGACAGGATAAAAAGCATATCGGGTCCTGGTGTGAAAATAAGGGGAATTACCGTTAAGGCAAACAAAGCAAATACAGACATTTCAATTTTCCCTTTCTATGTCCTGAAAGTGAAATTAGTATGTTTGAATCGCTTTAAAATAGGATATCAAATATTCTATAATAGATATTATTTTTAGAATTATATTCTATTTTATGAAGACATCTTCTAAGTCAATTCTAGTTAAACTAGATCGTATTGATAAAAATATCATTCGCGCACTTCAAAATAATGGCCGCATGCAAAATAATGACTTAGCCAAGGAAATTGGACTCTCGCCTTCTTCTTGTTTACGTCGGGTCAAATTACTCGAAGAAGCAGGTGTGATTCAGAATTACACCACCGTGGTCGATCCACAAAAGATTGGCTTTCAATTGATTTTATTCTCTCGTATTTGGTTGACTGGGCAAGATGCTGAAACCATCGATACTTTTATCGAAGCGATGAAAGAACTTCCTCAAGTCATGGAGTGCTACATTATTTTGGGTGAGTGCGATGCAATGCTCAAAGTTGTAGTTCCTGACCTAGAAAGTTACCGTAAATTTCAGTCTACTCACTTAACCAAGAAAAATGGCATCACCAGTGTAAAGACTGATTTACCAAGCCAAATCATCAAACAAAGCTTCCAGTTACCGTTAGAAGATTTATAAACAGAAATTGGTCTGCCAAGGAACAACTCAAGCATCAGAAACGACGAGGCTGATACTACAAGCTTGCCAATGTAGTGACGGATTACCTTCCCAACCTCGAATGCAAATACTTAGCTATGCGGTATTTCATTATATTATAAGCAAAGAAAAATAATGATTTGCGGCAATTGAATAGGAAATATCTAGGAGGTCTTTGAGCTCAATTGCTCAAGTAGGAAAACCATTGATTTTTAGGCTCACACTATCAAGACTGAATGAGTTGAATTACTGAGCAGCGAAACGGATTGGCATTTAGAAATTTTTGTTTAAGCAACTAAGCTATGCAAAGAAGATTAACACTCTAACGCTCTGCTCACAAGCATCACAACATGTCATGGAGCGAGTGATATAAGGGCTAAACATCCAAAACCAATGAAGATAGCCCTTGAGTTGTTTATTTGACCAATGGTTTAGGCTGGCTGATTTTCCAAAAAGTCACGATGGATGTGGCTTAGGTCAATAAGTTCATACTTTGCCAAATCAAAAATACGCCAAATGGTGAGGGCATCTTCTTTACTGTCAAATTTAGCAGTTGCTTTATTGGTAAGCTGCCATTGTTTATCCGAAATCCAAATAAAGTATTGGCCCGTCGCCGCATTAAACGCCTGAACTTTTCCATCGGCATTAATCCCTTGTAGCTGCGCACCTTCAGGTAATACAGCTTCTATTTCAGGCAAACCAATTTCAACGAAGTGCTTGATTTGGCGTAAGCCGTATCCTGCAAAAATTTCTTTTTGCTGACCATTTAACTGGTCATATTTTTCTTGAATATCTGAAATCATGGTATGGCCTATATATTTTTTTAACGGTACAGCAATTTAGTAAATAGCGAATTTCACTTCGGCACTTACGTCAATTCAATAATGGACAATTTTTATACCCGATAATTTGAATTTTTATAATGCGACAATAGTTCAAAATGTCGGTCAATTTTACCAATATTTTTTCACATCCTTATTTAACTTTCATGAAGCAGACCACTTTAGGATGCAAAATGTGAAATCTAGCCTATAAATTTAAGCAATATTTAGACCACCACGAGCCAAAGTCGTATTTGCAATTGTTACGAATCTTTATGCTGCGCCCGTGGATGGGCTTGATCATAAACTTGTGCCAATCGATCAAAATCCACATGGGTATAAATTTGCGTGGTGGTTAAATTACTATGCCCCAACATTTCTTGTACAGCACGCAAGTCACCACTATTGGACAACATATGGCTAGCGAAGCAATGACGCAATAAGTGTGGATGTAAATCGACATTTACACCTGCACGTTGAGCTTGAAATTTAACTCGATTTTCAATTTGCCTTACCCCGAGTGGATTACCTTTTTGGGTGATAAAAACTTGGGCTTCTGGGACAAAATCACCATGCCATGCAGGATATAATTGCAACCAATGCATCACAGCCTCTTTGGCTTTAGAACCGAAAGGTACAATGCGCGTTTTATTCCCTTTACCCGTAATACGTAACAGTTGTCGATTAAAATCGATATCTCGAATGGTTAAGCCCTGCACTTCAGCCAAACGTAAGCCACTTGAATACAGCAGCTCCAAAATCGCTTTATCACGTATCCAAAGTTGCCGTTGAGTTTCACTTTCTGGCTCAGGCTGTTCCATGATTTGTTTAATGGTTTCAATATCAACCAATCCAGGTAAAGGACGTGATTGGCGTTTGAGCTGAAAATCATCTGCGGGATTAAAACTGAGATAATCCCCTTGTTCTGCCCATTTCATAAATTGGCGTATCGAAGATAACATGCGCTGCAAACTACTTGGACTGAGCTGAAACTGTTCCACTTTATGAGCAACAAATTCACGCAGATCTGACTTTTCGACATCATGCAGTGGCAAGTTGCGTATTGTACAAAATTGGAGAAAATCACTGACATCGCGCTCATATGCTTGCAAGGTATGTTTAGACTGATTTTGAATTTCACGTTCCTTCAACCACATAGTCAGTAGTTGACTCTGATCCATCGTCATCTGTCTTCTCCCATTTCAACATGTGCCTTAGCGTTGCGGTACGTTCTCTAAAGCGATCTTACATATCTGTTTTATGAAAAGAGTCTAGCAAAGAACCCCTTAGGCTTACCATCAACACGTTGGTAAAAAGCTTGCGTTTCATTAAGCAAATACCCTTCTACACCATCCGCACTGTGTGGATTGACATGGATTAAATCCACTGGGCATTGCTCTTTTAAACTATCCTGTGTGATACGACCAATTTTACTGTGCAATTCTTGAATTTGTTGTTCAGATAATCCTGCTTCTAAATCTAATCCGATCAACAAAGTCGGTGAATCATCTCGAGCTTGATTCAGCATTTGCGCTAAATAGGCAGCTTTTACCACACGCTCTGTGCCGAAAAAAATGCTTAATTGATCAATCATAAACTGCGGATATTCCGCCGGCTGACCAATTAAAACTTCCGTATCTTCCGTAACTTCATAGTTTTCTGAGGGCTGAATATACTGCCCGTTCAGCAAATGTTGAATTTCTTCTGGTACAAAGTCCTTCGTCGCATCAGGTGATTGTGGATTCAATACAAGCCTTGCTCCTAAAGTCATTTCAAATAATGCCTTGGTTGGTAGCCGGATATACGACTCCTCTTCAGATATTGCTAAACGCATTTTTTCCAAGGACGTAAAAAATGGAATGACGCAATCATATGTTTCATCTTCCCATGATTTCAATTGAATACGGTCGCCTTCATCCAAGATCAAATCTTCGGCAATACGTGAATCACGTCCCCCTGTTGTTCCCACACAATACACATTGGCTGCCAATAACTGAGCTAAAAATTCGGGTCGATACGCGGGTTCATGTAAGGCTTTATGAAAAAGTTGTTCTAAGATTTCTTCTTTTATTTCTTCGTTTATTTGTTCCATGTTGACTCCAATCCCATTGAATTATAATTTTTTATTCACTTTTTATTTTATGAAAAAAGCCCTGAATGAATCAGGGCTTTGATTTTAACCTTGGAAGTAACTTAAATCTAAGCGTCCTTCGTAAACTGTTGCAGTTGGTCCAGTCATCCAAACCACACCACCTTCTTGCCACTCAATTTGCAGCTTACCACCTGCCAACTCTATTTCGACCGAATTGGCTAATAAACCACGACGCATACCTGATACTGCCGCTGCACAAGCACCTGTACCACAGGCCATAGTTTCACCGACACCACGTTCAAATACACGTAAGCGTGCATGTTTCTCGTCCACAATTTGCATAAAACCTGCATTTACACGCTGTGGAAAACGCTCATGCGATTCGACTTGTGGACCAATTTTAGCAACGTCTGCGGTAATAACATCAGGAACGATCGTTACTGCATGCGGATTACCCATACTCACTACATCAATGGTGAGCTGTTCATTATTCGCCAATGCAATGTCGTATAAGTTTTCAGGCTCTTCCGCAATAAATGGAATTTCATGCGGCAAAAAGCGTGGATAACCCATGTTGACGCGCACCCAACCATTCGCACCTAATTCAGGCTCTACGATACCTGACTTGGTTTGTACTTTGATTTTGGTTTTGCTGGTCAACTTACGTTCATGCACAAAGCGCGCAAAACAACGTACGCCATTTCCGCATTGTTCAACTTCCGAACCATCTGCATTAAAAATACGATATTTAAAATCGACATTAGGCAAATCAGGTGGCTCTACAATCAAAAGCTGATCAAAACCAATACCAAAATGACGGTCAGCCAAACGCTGAATCGTCACTGTATCTAAATAAGCCCGTTGGCTAATTAGATCGACCACCATAAAGTCATTGCCAAGGCCATGCATTTTGGTAAATTCTAATAACATCTCGAATTTCTCCTTAAGGCAATAAACGTTCACGTTCCCATAAGGATTCGATGGTTTCACGCTCACGAATCAAATGAGACTGATCACCGTCAACCATTACTTCAGCAGCACGTCCGCGGCTGTTGTAGTTTGAGCTCATGACAAAACCATAAGCACCCGCACCCAATACTGCAAGCACGTCATTTTCTTGAATCGCCAACTGACGTTGCTTACCGAGGAAATCACCGGTTTCGCAAATCGCACCAACAACATCCCAGTCTTTCTTTTCTGTATCTGTACGAGGTGTTACTTCCTGAATATCCATCCATGCTTCATATAAAGCGGGACGGATTAAGTCATTCATTGCAGCATCAATAATGGCAAAATTACGATGATTGGTCGGTTTGAGTAAATCAACTTTAGTTAACAACACACCTGCATTTGCAGAAATACTACGACCCGGTTCCATATACACCTTAAGGCCTAATTTTTCTAAAGCCGGACGCATTGCCTGAGCATATTCTTCAACAGTTGGCGGAACTTCGTCTTTGTAAGTCACACCTAAACCACCACCAATATCAATGTGTTTTAGCTGAATACCCATCTCTTTCAATTGATTGATCATCACAATGACACGATCAAGTGCATCAACAAAAGGCTGAGTTTCAGTCAACTGTGAACCGATATGGCAATCAATCCCGATAATCTCAAGATTAGGCAACGACGCTGCATATGCATAGGTGTCAAAAACGCTGTCTGATGGAATACCGAATTTATTTTCTTTTAAACCCGTAGAGATATAAGGATGGGTTTTGGCATCCACATCTGGATTTACACGCAATGAAATCGGTGCTTTCTTACCCATTGCCGCAGCAACTTTTTGGATTCGATCCAACTCTGCATGTGATTCAACGTTAAAACATGCAATACCCACGTCCAACGCTTTTTGAATATCAGCTTCAGTTTTACCCAAACCAGAGAATACAATTTTAGAAGCTTCACCACCGGCTTTTAATACACGTGCGAGTTCACCACCCGTCACGATATCAAAACCAGCGCCCTGCTTGGCAAGTACGTTTAACACCGCAAGATTAGAGTTTGACTTTACCGCAAAACAAATTTGATGGTCGATAAAGCTAAATGCACGATCCATATCTGAATAATGCTTTTCAAAAGTAGCTTTTGAATAAACATAAAGCGGTGTGCCATATTGCTGTGCAAGCTGTTGTAAAGAACATTGCTCTGCATGCAATACCCCATTCGTACGGGTGAAACTCATGAAAGTATCCTTTCTATAAAAGCATTAAGGTGTAGGGTTAGAATTTGATGATTCCAATTCAGTTGCAACAGGAGCCGCTTGTTTTTCCTGCTTTTGCTGTGCAGGCGTATCTGGATAAATCAGATATTTAGCGCGCTTATCTGCATTGGCATCTGAAGGTAAATGCAATGCACCAGACTGACCACATGCGGTCAGCAGCACAGCACTTGCTAATACAATAATTTTATAATTCATAAAACGATACATAAACGTACCTAATGAAAAGATTTTTCCGAGTATAACGTGATCAACCCGCGGATAAAAGAAAAGCCCTGTAATTCCAAGTGAGCTTTTTGCCATTCTGCACTAAATTTAAGCAAAATTTGATGGTGCTGTTTTCAATCCTTATTTGTCTTTATTTCTAGCTCGATCAGGCTATTGATTTCACTGAAATAGCATATCAATTTGAATGCTGTTTAATACAAATCGAAACGCTAATAAACAGTCTGTTTTAACTTAAAATAAATCCATATCCAAATAAAAAGCTGCCCCTCAGGAGCAGCTATTTATGTTTTTACATCAGATCAAAAATGTAAATTAATGGTGCTTTTTCTTATAAAAACCGAAATAGCCAATAATCAATATGATGAACCAAATCGGGCTCACCATGAGCGCTTTCATGGTATCTGCTTCTAGCGACAAGACATAAATCATGCCGATGAAGAAGATAATCACGAGCCAACAGGTATATAAACCACCCGGTAGTTTAAAGGTTGATTTCGCATGCAACTCAGGACGAGTTTTATAGTAAACGATATAACTCCAGATAATCATGAGCCATACGCAGATAAATAAAATCGTCGACAGTGTAGTTGCTAAAGTGAAGGCTTCAACCGTGTTCGGTACGAAATACTGTAATGCCGCACCCAACAGTAAACAAACTGCCGAGAAATACAACGCATTTGCCGGAACTGCACGTGAGTTTAGACGGCCAAACGCTTTTGGACCTTGCTCTTCACGAGATAAACCAAACAACATACGTGAAGTCGAGAACACACCACTATTCATCGATGACATAACTGATGACAACACAACCAAGTTCATAATAATCGCAGCAGCAGCAATACCGGCTTGGCTAAACAAGTTCACGAATGGTGAAATGCTTGGGTCAATGGCATTCCATGGCGTAACGGACATCACAATCACAAGTGCCAGCACATAGAAAATAATGATACGAATCGGAATCGAGTTCACAGCTTTAGGCAAGTTGTGCTCTGGATCTTTGGTTTCTGCTGCCGTAGTACCGACGAGTTCTACGCCGACAAAGGCAAAAATGGCGATTTGGAAACCTGCTAAGAAGCCGGTTACTCCTGTTGGGAATAGACCACCATGTGACCATAAATGCGTGAATGATGCGATTTCACCTGTCGAAGAAGTAAATCCAGTAAAGATCATCCAAAGACCGACACCAATGAGCACCACGATTGCAATAATCTTAATCAGTGCAAACCAAAACTCTAACTCACCAAAAAGTTTAACCGTAACAAGGTTTAAACCCATGATAAATACAATGGCGGCAACACTGATCATCACCCCTTCTTCGGGCGAGAACGGGTTACCTCCATTAAAGAATTGCAGGTAATAAATAATGGCCGATAAATCTGCAATCCCTATAGTGATCCAGCACAGCCAATAGGTCCAACCCACAAAATAACCTGCCCACGGGCCGATTAAGTCAGTTGCAAAATCGATAAAAGATTTATATTCAAGATTTGATAGTAATAACTCGCCTAATGCACGCATGACGAGGAAAACCATAAAACCAATAATCATATAGATAATAAGGATGGACGGACCAGCTAAACTGATGGTCTTTCCTGACCCCATAAATAAACCTGTACCAATCGCACCACCAATCGCAATCAATTGCAGGTGTCGGTTGGACAAGCTTCGTTTCAAATCGCCACTATCAGCGTGCGATCCATGAATTTCATTTGACATTATTTAATTCAACTTCGCGTTCCAATTGCGACAAATTAACGTAAAAATTTCAGAAAATACAAAATTATTTTTCATCATCTATATTTTCGGATTAAGTGACAAAGTTAATTTATTTTTCTTATATATAAAAATCTTAGCGCCAGTTCACATTTTAAAGCGACCAATAAAACAACAATTTACTTGTAATAACTTAAATTTTATGCAAAAAATATTTTACCAACGAAAAAAAAATATGCCAAAAATCATGGAAGTTTCAAACAATGGCATATCAATTGCTACAGATATCAAAAATGTAGCATTCACTCACTCAGGGCCGATAAGAAGAAGATACTATGCAAGAAATTCAAAATATCATGGAAACACTCAGTGGATGGGTCTGGGGCCCATACATGTTGGTCCTCATTGTCGGAACAGGTGTATTCCTCACCTTCCGACTACTTTTCTGGCAATTTCGCATGTTGCCTTTCGCATTCAAACAAGTCTTTGGCAAGCATCCTAAAGCAGATCAACATGATGGCGATATTTCTCATTTCGCCTCACTTATGACCGCACTTTCTGCCACCATTGGTACAGGTAATATTGCCGGTGTAGCCACCGCTTGTGTGCTCGGTGGTCCGGGCGCAGTGTTTTGGATGTGGATGACCGCGCTCTTTGGTATGGCAACCAAATATGGTGAAGGTGTACTCGCTGTAAAGTTTCGTCATAAAAATGAAAATGGCGAAATGAACGGTGGTCCGATGTATTACATCGAACGTGGACTTGGGCCTAAGTGGAAATGGTTGGCAGTGGTATTTGCCCTATTTGGTACTTTGGCATCCTTTGGTATTGGTAGCTCAGTACAGTCTAATACTGTCGCGCTTGCTGTGCAAAACAGCTTAGGGATCAGCACACTCACCACTGCAATCGTCATCACCATATTCTCTGCCCTCGTTATTTTAGGCGGCATCAAATCCATTTCTAAAGCCTCTTCATTTATTGTTCCAATTATGGCGGTAGGTTATGTATTGGGTGGCTTAATCATTATTTTCACCAACCTTGAATTGGTGATCCCTGCACTAAAAATGATCTTTAGCTATGCATTTACGGGCGAAGCTGCTGCGGGTGGTGCGATTGGTGCTGCGATTCGTTATGGTGTGGCACGTGGTGTATTCTCTAATGAAGCAGGTATGGGCTCTGCACCCATTGCCGCTGCGGCTGCAAAAACTGACCACCCAGCACGTCAAGGTCTTGTCTCTATGACAGGTACGTTCTTAGACACCATCATTGTTTGCTCAATTACAGGTATCGTACTGGTGATGGGCTTCATCATGGCGGGACAAAGCTTTGGTGATCAAACGGGTGCCGTACTGACGATTAGTGTTTTTGACAAACTACTTCCTGGCTTCGGTGGTTGGGTCGTGACTTTCGGTATTATTTTCTTCGCTTATTCAACCATTCTGGGTTGGAGCTATTATGGTGAAAAATGCTGTACATACCTCTTAGGTGAAAAGTCAGTACTGATTTATCGCTTAATTTACATCGCATCAGTCTTTGTCGGCTGTGTCGTAACACTCGATCTCGTTTGGTTATTTGCCGATACCTTTAACGGTTTGATGGCTGCACCAAACTGTATTGCACTGTTATTGCTCTCAGGCATCATTGTAAAAGAATCGAAAGATTTTATTGAACGTCGTAAATCAGGTGAATTGTACTAATCCCCTGCTAAACAAAAAGCCACGTGAATTCACGTGGCTTTTTTTTTCGGACTGAAAATCAATATTTACTTATTGAATCGTACCAATTTGACCATCATCAAATTTGTCGTTTTTCGTGTTGCTTTCATTGGCTGCTTCATCTTTTGGATCTGATTCAGTATCTTCAATAAAGCCTTCACCAAATTGGTCACCAAACTCATTTTCAGCATATTCAGAATCTACAGCACTGGCTTCCATCAGATCAGCTTCGATTTCTAGGGCAATTTCCAAAGATAAAGAAAAGAACAATACCCCCTGAATTTTCATGTTCCCTTGTTCATCTTCAAGGTATTCACTGAGGGTTTTATATGCAGGGCTGCTTTCATCAAAAGGCACGTCAAGGTATAAATCACCTGTATAGCTATCGATTAAAGACTCACCTTCTAGCCCCATACAAGGGAAATAGTCGATATTTTGCAGGTCAAACCAGTGCATAACATCATTACGCACCGTATTTTTTTCAGGATGTTGATGATCATATTCTTCAAAATGCACAAATAACACATCACGATTTTTTTCACGTGCGATGGCATCGATATGTCGTAATAGTTCAGTCATGTGGTGACCCATTTCAAAAAATATAATGCGCTATTATAAAGTGCTTACCATGTAAAAGTGCATCTGTTGAAAATAAAACGACATCAATTGACCTTCAACAGTCATTTCATGCGATAAAAACTTGGTTTTTCGATGTATTCACCGCTATGCTGTGACTCAATTTGAGTTTGTGCACAGTAAATATTATGGCGAAAGCAAAAAGTGTCTATCGATGTGAACAATGTGGTGCTGATCATCCCAAATGGGCCGGTCAATGTACCGAATGTGGTGAATGGAATTCATTAGTCGAAGTCAATATTGCACCCGCCGTTACACACCGTGCACAGCCTAAAATGGGCGGTGGCTATGCAGGTCAAGCTGCTGCTGTGACCACCTTAAATCAAGTTTCCGTTTCGCATGAAACCCGTATGGCAACAGGTATTGGTGAATTTGACCGTGTGCTCGGTGGTGGACTGGTCACAGGTTCAGTAGTGCTGATTGGTGGTGACCCCGGCATTGGTAAATCCACTATTTTGCTACAAACCGCAACCTATATGGCGGCGAGTAAAAGCTCTGCCTTATATGTCACTGGTGAGGAATCTTTGTCTCAGGTGGCGCTACGTGCCCAGCGCTTAGATTTACCGACCGATCAACTCAAAGTCATGGCCGAAACCTGTGTCGAGCGTATTTGTGAAGTATTGGCACATGAACGCCCTGCCGTGGCCATTTTAGATTCGATCCAAACCTTATACACCGAGACACTCCAGTCTGCGCCGGGGGGTGTTTCCCAAATTCGTGAATCGGCTGCACTCCTGACCCGTTTTGCCAAAAATAGTGGTACAGCATTGTTTATTGTCGGTCATGTAACAAAAGAAGGTTCTTTGGCTGGCCCTCGTGTGCTTGAGCACATGGTCGATTGTGTTTTGTATTTTGAAGGTCAGTCTGACTCGCGCTTCCGTATGATTCGTGCAGTGAAAAACCGTTTTGGTGCAGTCAACGAGCTTGGTGTATTTGGCATGACCGATAAAGGTCTGCGCGAGGTATCAAACCCCTCCGCTATTTTCCTTAGTCGTTATGATGAAGCCATTCCGGGTTCCATTGTCATGATTAGCCGTGAAGGTACACGCCCACTTTTGGTTGAAGTTCAGGCTTTGGTGGATGATGCGCACGGACAGCCTCGACGCGTGGCCTTAGGTTTAGAACAAAACCGTTTAAACATGCTTTTAGCGGTTATGCACCGTCATGGTGGCGTACAAACCGCTGGACAAGATGTCTATGTCAATGTCGTCGGTGGCTTAAAAATCACAGAAACAGGTTCTGACCTTGCGGTACTTTTAGCCTGCGCCTCTAGCTTAAGAGCTAAAGCCCTGCCACAGCATTTGGCGGTATTTGGCGAAGTTGGACTTTCAGGCGAAATCCGTCCTGTACCCAATGGACAGGAACGACTCAAAGAAGCCATTAAGCATGGCTTCAAAACCATTATTTTACCGCGTGGGAATGCACCGCAAAAACCCATTTCAGGTGTAGAGATTATTTCTGTGGCACGTTTACATGAGGCATTGAGTCAGGCAATTACGCTGACCGATGAGTCTTAGTCACGTTGAATAGTTTATTTTGAATGAATTTTCAATTTTTTACCGATGTTCTATTGAAATTCAGTACAAATGGCGGCATAACTAGATGGCTATTTTAACTTTATATAGATATAGGAAAATTTGATGGAAGTTCGACAGCGTGGTTTGATGACTGCTCTTTTAACAGCAGCCCTTTTGGTAGCGCCGATTGCAGAAGCGAAACGTGCCGGTGGTGGTAAAAGCCATGGTATGAGCCGTCAAGCTGCTCCAACTCAGTCTTATCAGCAACCTCGTCAATCTGCTCCTGTTCAACAGCCTGCAACTGCTGGCGCTCCAGCAAAATCTGGCTCGAATGTGGGCGGAATGGTTGCTGCTGGTGTGGCTGGTGCTGCTATTGGTGCTGTCGCTGCAAATGCGATGGCAGATGACAATAACGGTCAAGCAGCTTCTGAAGCTCAAGCTCAACAACAGGAAGAGAAAGGTGGTATTCCAGGCTGGATCTGGATTTTACTTGCCGCTGCTGTTGCCTTCTTCATTTTCCGTAAGATGGGCGCAAAAAAAAAACTAGCCGCTAACAATCCGTATGCGCCAAACAGCGGTGCAAACAATGCACCGTTTGGCCAGCAAAATGCTGCACCTCGTGCAGGTAATGACAATACGAATATTTTTGGTAATTCTGTAGGCGGTAATTCAGCAGCTTCAAATGCTCCATTTGGTGCAACTGCAGCAACGAACGCGCCTTTTGGTGCTGCCTATACCAACAGCGGTAATCAATTGCCTGATGGTACAGAGCCAGCAACATTTTTACGTGTTGCACGTCAGCGTTTTAATCACATTCAATCGATGAATACAGCAAGCAACATTTCTGAAATTCAGCGTTACTTAACGCCTGATCTTTACCAGTCTATGTATAACGACATTATGGCAAATAAAGATGAAGACGTTGCTGAGTTTTCTAACTTAAATGCTATGGTGGTCGATTCTGCTAACGAAAATGGTCAATACGTTGTAAGTGTGCGTTTTACAGGTACGGTAAGTGAAGACTTAAATAGCCTGCCACAGCCTTTTGCTGAAGTATGGCATTTTGTTAAACCTGCGGGTTCTGATCAAGACTGGTTAGTTGCAGGCATTCAACAAGAGCAATAATGTAGACAATTAAGCATTCATGCATTCTAAAATAGCGGCTCCGGTCGCTATTTTTTCGCCTTTAATTCCCCTCTTTTTAAATCAATTTCTACTCAGCATGCTGAAAAATCAATAATTTTGTGAATACATTATTCTAATTATTAATAATAATTGTTATCATTTAGATTAACTTTAATACAATTTCCAAGCGCTTAAGTATTTTATGAATAGCTCACCACCTGAGGCACTCGTGACACCCCTCACATCTGCGCTGCCTAAAACGCGTAAAGATACTCCTTCTCTATTGACCTATCGCTTGATGATTTTCTATCGCTTTGCCCTCGCTTTAGTGGGCGGATATGTTGTCGCGATGCTATCTGCCATCGTGATCGCAGATGTGTTTAGCGAAGACCGTGGGAGTGCAGCCATGAGTGCAACTTTAATTGCATTTATCCTGTGGAGCTGTGCATTTATTTGGGTCTTTATGGTGAATAAAACCCTCAAAGCAACTTTAGGCATTGTGATCCCTGCGGTGTGTTTGTATGCCATTTACATGATGATGGGAAGCTAAAATGCGTGTTGATGCAAAAGTAGAGGGACCGCGCCAGTCCATGTCTTGGCTGCATACATGGGCTAGCCTAATCTTAGGTTGGTTGCTGTATGCTATTTTCCTGACCGGAACCCTGAGCTTCTTTAAAAATGAAATCAATGTTTGGATGACACCTGAGCTGCATCAATCTGTTCCAGCCAGTTCACAAGTCCAACAAACTCAAGTCGCACTGAATTATTTACAGCAAAATCATCCGAATGCAGGTGCTTGGAATATTTTGCTGCCGAATACGCGTCAAAATGCCACCTTAATTACCGTTCGTGAACAAGGTGAAGACCCTCGCGCACGCCGTGGTGGTAAACAAATCTACATTGATAGTGCTACAGGTGAAGTGCTTGAGCCGCGCGATACGCGTGGTGGTAATTTTCTCTATCGTTTCCATTTCGAACTTTATGGTATGCCACGTATGTGGACGCGATGGTTTGTCGGGATAGCGACACTGTTGATGTTAGTTGCCATCATTAGTGGTGTGATTACTCATAAAAAAATCTTTAAAGATTTCTTTACGTTCCGTTCAGGCAAAGGACAACGTTCTTGGCTCGATGCACATAATGCAACCGCAGTATTTGCGCTTCCTTTCCACATCATGATCACCTTTAGTGGCCTGTTGCTGCTGTTATTTACGATCATGCCTTGGGGGATTGAACGTATTTATGAAAACCGGGGACAATTTTTACAAGAACAAAATCGTGCTTTGGTTCAAGAAAATAAACCTGAAGGACGTGAATCTGCTCAAGGACGCGAAGAACGTGGCGAACGCCCACAGCAAGCCCGTGCCAATTCTGCACAAAACCCAGGTGAAAATCGCGCTGAGGGCCGTGGTGAAGGTCGAGGAGATCGTCGCTCTAAACGTGAAGAGCAACCTGTTGTTGCTGCGCCGCTGACCAACTTAGCACCAATCGTGACTGCGGTTCAGGCTGAATGGAAAACTAATCCTATTAGCACCGTTAGCATCATTGCACCGAATACAGACCAAACTAAAATTGAGCTACGCGCCTTACATGGTGAAAGTGTTGCATATCGAAATGTCTATGCAAGCAAACAATTTGATGGCGTAACTGGCAAAGACTTAACTGACGAAAGTGCCAAGTTAAAGCACCCTTCTGTACCGATGGGTATTTACAATGTAGTGACCACGCTACATGAAGCACGCGGTGTAGACTTAGCTCTACGTTGGCTGCTGTTTATTTCAGGAATTGTAGGCACCCTGATGGTCGCTACAGGTCTCATTTTGTGGTGTGTAAAACGTGCGCCGCAACAGCAAAAACAAGGCTTTAAATCATTTGGCTACCGCACGGTTGAAGTGACCAATATTGCAGCGATTATTGGTTTACCCATTGCCTGTGCAGCATTTTTCTATGCCAACCGTTTTATTCCCTCACAGCTTGAAAACCGTTCGGAATTAGAAATTCGAAGTTTCTTTATTGTTTGGCTACTGACGCTTGTTTATGCGATGTTCCGTACACACCGTCAAGCGTGGCTAGAACTTTTAGCTTTTGCCACAGCAATTTTTGCCTTACTGCCGATTGTAAACTTCATGACTGGTGGTCAACCGCTTTGGAATACCATGGCAAATGGCCAATGGATGATTGCCTCCTTTGATCTTGCAATGTGGCTTTTGGCTATCTTGTTTGCCTATTCATTTTACAAAGTGAAAAAGCATAAAGGACTGCCTGTTAAAAAAGCGCGTGCCACAAAGGAGGCTGAAGCATGATGTTCTTTCTCCTGATTTGGGCACTGAGTAGCTTAGGTTTTTTTGCCTTGGCATGCAGCATGTCTAAACATCAAAAGCAGTTCTACAGCAAAGAACTAAGTGTGGGCCAAACACGGTTAGCCACGTTAGTCGGCTGGGCGCTATTGATTATTGCCTTGATAATTTGCCTCTCACTTGGCACGCCGAGCAATAACATCAGTTATTGGTTTGGCGCGCTGACCATTGCGGCTTTATTTGTCGGGCTATGTATTAGTTATATCGCTGAATATTTTTGGAAAATTATTGGTGCATTGGTTGTCGTATTTGTATTGTCAGCAGTGTTATTGAAATTTTAATTCATTGGACAACGATCTCTAAACATTCTCCAAACATTGAAAGCTAATTTTCGGATTGGCTTTTTTCATGCCAACCGATTAGGCTATGCCTATTCTGCTCTTTTGGATTACACATGTCTGAACTTTCGATCTCTCCTGCTTTATATAACCGCGCCATGGCAGGAAATAAAGATGCTCAATTTGAACTGGCTGAAATTTATATGCAAAGTGAAAATGATGAGCATGTTGAACTTGCTGAAGAATGGGCACTCAAAGCAGCTCAGTTAGGTCATGTAGAAGCGATGTATTGGCTGGGTGAAGGCTATGCAGTCTATGCCAAAGACATGCTCGAAGAAGATCCTGAAGAATCTAAAACCTATTTTGAGCATGCACACCGCTGGTTAGAACAAGCGGCAAAACATGACCATCCTGCTGCAATTTTAGAACTCGCCAATTTTTACCGCCGTGGTGATGTGGTGGAAAAAGATGTCGCTAAATCCATTGAACTGGTTGAACAATCTGCAAAATTAGGTGAAGTTCAGGCCATGCGTGACTTAGCTTTTATTTATGCCAATGGCTTAGGCATCGACGCTGATGAAGAAAAAGCAGATTTTTGGAATGAAAAAGCCAATGTGGCTGAGCAGTAATCCAATTCTTTTCTAAAAAATAAAGCCCATCTCATGATGGGCTTTTTGCTTTTAACAAAATGGCTCAGCTCGCCACATAGTCATTTACATCCACCGTAATGACTTGTCTGCAAATGCCCTCTGCCCCACGCTGCTGTTCAAATACGTCTGCTGGCATGGCATCAAAACTGTCAAAGAAACTGATTTCTGCTTCGTCAATGTCATACACCAAAGAATGATTTCCCACGCCCTCTAGGGTGTCGTAATAGACAATCACAAACTGATTTTGTTCAAAAGCCTGCTGAATTTGTGCATAGCCAATTGCAGGCAATATAGGCAGTTCCAATTGGTCTGCTTCTGCATAGCTGCGTTTTTCACTGTCTTGCAGCTCAGGATCATGCTCTGTGTAAAACTTTACTTGGAAGCCAAACTTCTTTAACCCAACGGCTAAACCAATGGTTGTTGTGCCATGGTCAGCTTCATAAGCGCAAACTTCGATGAGTTGCTGAATGTCTGCATCTATACCTAAGTGCTGCAGCAGCATCCACACCGCATAAATGCCCCCGTTGGCTTCTAAATTTGCCAACTCATCAGGTATTTCCATCGACATATATCAAAACTCAAAATTGCTTATGGACGATGATAAACAAATCGCAGCAGTTTTGCCTGCAAGTTTTAATCCAGACCTGATTTCACATGCACAAAAATAATGTCCAAATCTTGTTTAGGTACAAAATTCTTTTCAACCATTTGAAACTGCGTAGCGCTGATTTTCTTCACTTTACCTGCCCAGCAGAAAGAAACCAGCTCTCCTGCATCACGCTCAATGGTCAGTTTAAAATCTTGAATCGGCTTTGCCCAATTGGCGCCTGTTTTTAAGATATAGCTCAACGCTTGAAATGGCGCATGCTGTGATTTGGCCTTTCTGAGTCCTGCCTTAAACTTTTGATCCATACAATAACTTTGATTATATTCATCAGGATATAAAGCCACAGACCCACCCACCAGCGGTGCATATTGATGCTGTACACGTGTGAGCGCATTGGCTTTAAACGTTTGCTTCCAGCTGTAAATCACCTGAGATGACCATGAAATTTCTTCACTCAAATCTTTGGGCAATACTTTTTGCAGCGCTGCATTTTTACAGTTTCTAAGCTTTGTCTCAAAAGTTTTATATTCAACATCTTGCCTGCTCCACGGATTCAGCATGTCTTTTTCCGTAAATCCGCATTGCTTAAAACTCTCAGTCATATCAATCGGCGCTGTTTTCTCATCTTTCTGAATAAAAGTGCGCACGTGCATTTCAGGCTGAATCGTTTTTCCATTCACCTGAACTTTAAAACTTTTGAGCAGCTTTTCTGTATTGGCAAAATCAGATTCAAAGAAGTTTTCAACTTTTGGCAACGGAAATAAGACCGTTTCAGTGACATCTTTATTGCTTAAATTTTTGAACTGGTAATCGACCTTAATGATTTTTTTACTGATAAACAGGTCTTCACTGAACATTTGAATGTCTTTACTTTTCAGATACTGTACACCGCCTGTTGCCACGTAGCCTGTTGAGTCGTTGGCCGCGACAATAACAGGCCAAAACATCAATAAAGCCATTACGGGTTTAATCATTATTCTTATACTCCTGACCGATTTATGAAATTTAAATATTCGCGACGTAATTTTACAGATCAAAAAACCTATAAGTCAGATATTAAGCATTTTCGGATTGGAACTCACTCTATTTCCAAGTACAATACTGCCCTAGTCGAGGGATGCTGCGACTTTCTTATAGGCACTAAATATAAGATCGCTAGGCTCGACGATTCGGTTGGACACTCGTTCCAATCAACAACGGCATCCGCGAACTGAATGATCAATTGTTTTTATTAAGGAGATCGTGATGAACGCGGTTAATGCTTCATTTACAGATTACAAAGTTGCCGATATTTCACTAGCTGACTACGGCCGTAAAGAAATCAAACTCGCAGAAGCAGAAATGCCAGCCCTTATTGGCCTTCGTAAACGCTATGCAGCGGCTAAACCGCTTGCTGGCGCGAAAATCCTAGGCTGTATCCACATGACTATTCAAACTGCAGTTTTAATTGAAACTCTGGTTGAATTGGGCGCAGAAGTTCGTTGGACTTCTTGCAACATCTTCTCTACTCAAGACCACGCTGCTGCTGCAATCGCTGCTGCGGGTATTCCTGTTTTTGCTTGGAAAGGCGAAACTGAAGAAGAATACATGTGGTGTCTTGAACAGCAAATCAATGTAAACGGCACACCTTGGGATGCCAACATGATTCTGGACGATGGCGGTGACTTAACTGCACTTGTTCACGAAAAATATCCTGAAGTGATTGCAAAAATCCACGGTATTACTGAAGAAACAACAACTGGTGTTCAACGTCTTTACGAAATGCACCGTGACGGTACTTTAAAAGTTCCAGCGATTAACGTAAACGACTCTGTCACTAAGTCTAAAAACGACAACAAATACGGTTGCCGTCACTCTCTAAATGATGCGATCAAACGTGCAACTGACATGCTGCTTTCTGGCCGTCGTGCATTAGTGATCGGCTATGGTGACGTAGGTAAAGGTTCTGCTCAGTCTCTTCGTCAAGAAGGTATGATCGTACGTGTATCTGAAATCGATCCAATCTGTGCGATGCAAGCATGCATGGACGGTTATGAAGTGGTTTCTCCATACAAAAACGGCGTTCAAACTGGCAAAAAAGAAGATGTGAACGTTGATCTTCTTCAAAATACCGACCTGATCGTGACTACAACTGGTAACTACCACGTATGTGACGCAGCAATGCTAGATACACTAAAAGCTGGTGCAGTAGTTTGTAACATCGGTCACTTCGACACCGAAATCGATACTAACTACTTACGTGGTTACAAATGGGTTGAAGTGAAACCTCAAGTACACCAAGTATATCGTACCGAAAATGAAAACGATTACTTAATCCTTCTTTCTGAAGGTCGTTTGGTGAACCTTGGTAACGCAACTGGTCACCCATCGCGTATTATGGATGGTTCTTTTGCTAACCAAGTATTGGGTCAAATGCACTTGTTCGCTGAAAAATTTGCTGATCTTCCTGAAGATCAAAAACAAGCTGCAATCCGCGTAGAACTTATTCCTAAGAAATTAGACGAAGAAGTTGCTGCTGCAATGGTTGCAGGTTTCGGTGGCGTATTAACGACTTTGACTCAAGAACAAGCGGATTACCTCGGTGTTCAAGTTGAAGGCCCGTTCAAAGCTGAGGCTTATAAATATTAATTGACCCTCACCCCATCCCTCTCCCAGAGGGAGAGGGTGACAGCTTCGTTAAATTGTATTCAGGATTAAAATCTTATCAATTTAATAAGCTGGGTGTTTAACCCTGCATAATTCAGTAATGAATACTCCTCTCCCTTTGGGAGAGGTCAGGGAGAGGGTAAACAAATAGTATTTATAAAAAAGGATTTGAACATGTCAAAACAGATTCCTATTTCCTTTGAGTTTTTCCCGACCAAAACTGATGCGGGCGCGGAAAAACTTAAAGTTGTACACCAAGAACTTCAATTATTAAATCCTGAATTTTTCTCTGTAACATACGGTGCAGGCGGTTCTACCCGTGAACGCACTTTGTCTACATTGAATGATTTCAACGGTAAAGGCACACCGGTTGCCCCTCACCTGTCTTGTATTGGTGACAGCAAAGAACGTATTGCTGAATTGCTAGATTTGTATAAATCGCAAGGCATTGACCGTATTGTTGCGCTGCGCGGCGACTTGCCGTCTGGTCAAGTAGGCTTAGGCGAATTGCCTTATGCAACAGATCTTGTGCGTTTCATCCGTGAGCACACTGGCGATCACTTCAAAATTGAAGTTGCAGCTTACCCAGAAATGCATCCTCAAGCAGACAGCTTTGACCTCGACATCAAACGTTTCTGTGATAAAGCCAATGCGGGCGC
Source organism: Acinetobacter sp. YH12052 (assembly GCF_013419835.1). Classification (NCBI taxonomy): domain Bacteria; kingdom Pseudomonadati; phylum Pseudomonadota; class Gammaproteobacteria; order Moraxellales; family Moraxellaceae; genus Acinetobacter; species Acinetobacter sp. YH12052. The sequence continues at coordinate 103,375 of NZ_VOZI01000004.1, read as the reverse complement.
TAACGCAGCACTCACACAGTTCTTCTTCAATCCAGATGCCTACTTCTACTTTGTAGAACGCATTCAAAAAGAAGGCGTGAACATTCCTGTAGCGCCAGGCATTATGCCGATTACCAATGCAAGCAATTTAATCCGCTTTGCTGATGGTACAGGTGCAGAAATTCCTCGCTGGATTCGTAAACAGCTTGCGACTTATGGCGATGACACTGCTTCTATCAAAGCTTTTGGTCATGAAGTGATTGTTAAACTTTGCGAACGCCTGATTGCTGGCGGTGCGCCAAGCTTGCACTTCTATACCATGAACACCACTGACCCTACACGCCAACTTGTGAAAGACCTCGGTCTAGCATAAGACATTTCGACCTATTTGAGAGTAAAACTTTAATGCCACGTTTTTATATTGAAGCTGATTTAACTGTTGATACGACTGTTGAATTAACGGAAACAGTGTTTCATCACTGGGTAAAAGTTTTACGTGCTCAAGTAGGCGAAACAGCCACTTTGTTCAATGGGCAAGGTGGCGAATACCATGTTGAATTGGTTGAAATCGCTAAAAAGTCGGCTGCCGTCCAAGTTTTGCAATTCAATCCAAGCAATCGCACACCACATTTTACGGCACTATTGGGTCAAGTGATGAGCAAAGGCGACCGCATGGATTATGCGATTCAAAAAGCGGTGGAACTCGGTGTTTCTGAAATTCAACTACTCACTTCAGAACGTTGTGAGATGCGTTTGAAGTACGATCGTGATCAAAAGAAACTTGACCATTGGCAAGGCATCGCTATTGCTGCTTGCGAACAGTGTGGACTCAACATTGTTCCTAAAGTACTTCCGCCTCTTTCCCTTGAAAAATGGTTGGAAAGTGACCTACCGACAACAAAATTGGTACTCGCACCCAATAAAGATGTAGTTGATGTATTAGCTGATGCTGACCCGCACGTTGCCTTACTGATTGGCCCTGAAGGTGGCTTGAGCGAAGTAGAGATCAGCGCAGCAAATGAGAAAGGTTTCGTGAACTGGTGTATCGGTGAACGTGTCCTTCGCACAGAAACTGCACCTGTAGTTGCACTTTCAATTTTAAATTATAAATTTATTTAATTTTTACTCGATAGTTCATCTGAAATCATCAATGATGGCATCCTTGATATTGCTTTTTATTTGTAACGCAATTACCCTAGAGTCAATAAAAACAAATGATTTGTTACCAAGAATAAACAAATACTCTCAGGAACAATACAAATACAACGATCTAGATTTAGTTAAGGCAGGGTTTTTATATTCATGACGTATAAACAAGATGAATATATCAAGCAGTACAATCATACTGCGCAAATTGCGAACACGATTCGCCATAGCCGCTATTTTTTAGTCAGTATCCTGATTATTTGCTTATATATTTTTTCGATATATCAAATTTTTTATAAATCGCCATCTTTGTATTTCAATATTTGGTTTATTTTTACAGAAGTTTTTGTCAGTTTATGCTGGCTGATGAGCACCGTTTATTTTAAACCCGAACAATATTCACTGATGATTGCGCATCGTTGGCTACAATTTCAGTGTTTTTCTGTCGGCACACTGATTGCGAGCGGTATTTTTTTAATTTTTTATTATTTGCCTGCGACCAATCAAAGCTTTGAACCAATTCAAGCCCTGACGCTCTCTGCCCTACTCTTGATCGTGACGCAAACCTTTGGTTTGACCTATTTGACGCAAAAACTTAATTATTTTTGTTTGGCATTTATCCCATCTATTGTGCCGTATCTGATTGCACAGTTCTTTTTTTTAGATGGCTCAAATCACTTATTTAGCTTGAGTATTAATTTTGGGCTCATTGTGATTCTAATGTGCGCCATGACGTCATATCGAATTCATCGTCGTGTATCGACTTTACATGCTAAAAATAACCTACTGGTCGATAGTGCCAAGCAACAAGTCAAATGGACTGATGAACTGTGTCAGCAGCTCCAAGATGAAGTCAACAAATCACGAGACATCGAATTACAGCTACAACTGGGTAACCAAATCCTTGAACAGAAAGTTAAAGAACGGACCTTCGACATTGAGCAAATGAACAAGGATTTAGAAAACCAACAAGCCAATTTAGTCCTTGCGCATGAAATCGCCGGTTTACGTCCTTGGGATTGGAATATCAAAGACCGTAAAATCGTTGTCACCAACTATAAGCAAGAAAAAACCCTTAGACATTCGAAAGAGCATCAGCAACAGTTACAACATGTGATCCATCCTGATGATATCCCACATTTTAAATCAGCGATGATTCAACATCTACGTGGATTTAAAGACCGTTATGAGGCCACCTATCGGATTCAAAACAGTCAAGGAAAATGGAGTTGGGTACATGATATTGGACGGGTCATTCAACGCGATCCAAATAATCGTAAGCCATTGCGCATGGTCGGTATTCGACGTGATATCCATCAAGAACGGACATCTCAGGAACGTTTAAAACTTGCAGCCAGCGTACTCGAACAAGCTGCTGAAGGGATTTTCATTTTAAATGAAGAGCTGTGCTATATCGAAGTCAATCCGTTTTACGAACAATTAACCGGCTTTAACTACGACCAAATTATTGGTAAACATCTTTTTGATATCACTGCAAATTACAAATCAATTCAACGTAGTATGCACTATTCGATCATTACACAAGTGCTGAAAATTGGTGAGTATGATGGTGAATTGCACGAAAAATTTCTTTCAGGTAAAGAACTGACGCTATGGATGCATATTAATGCCATTACCGATGATCAAAATCGCGTCACCCATTACATTGGAATTGTCTCAGACCTGACCGAACGTAAATTGCAAGAACAACGTTTATCTTATTTAGAAAATTATGACACTTTAACGGATTTACCGAACCGTTTTTATTACAACTATCAACTGCATCAGTATTTAGTTTCGCAACAAGATTCGATTAAACAGTTGGCCGTCATACGTTTAAACATCGACCGTTTCCGTCCATTAAATGAATATCTCAGTAATAATGGTGGTGACGAGCTGTTACGCCAAGTCGCACAGCGTTTACGTCTAACCAATGCCGAAGCTCTGTTTGTCGCACACTTAAATGGCGATGATTTTGCGATTGTGTATGAAATTTCACACATCCGCCCTTCTGTGCAAGAGCATTGTGAACGCATCAATAAAGCCTTTAGCATTCCATTTAATATTTTTGGCCAAGATCATGTCATCACTTTATCGATGGGCGTCGCGTTCTACCCTGAGCATGGCCGTCAGCTAGATTATCTAAATAACTGTGCAGAACAAGCGCTGAGCGAAGCCAAAAATTTGGGTGGCAATACTACACGTTATTATTCCAATGAAAATACCGCATTATTAGAGCAAGGGATCTTCTTGGAACGCGACTTGCGTAAAGCCATTCAAAATAATGAGCTGGTGGTGTATTACCAACCGAAGATCAATTTCCGTGATAAAAATATTTACGGTTTTGAAGCCTTGGTGCGCTGGAATCATCCTGAAAAAGGCTTAATACCACCGGGCTTATTTATTCCTTTAGCAGAACAAACCAGTTTAATTTCCGATATCGGGCGTTTTGTCCTGCAAAAAACCGCACAGCAAATTCGCTTTTGGAATAATTTGGGTTATCAAAATATTTGTGTATCCGTCAATATTGTTGCACAGCAACTGCGCCGTGGACAATTATTAAATGATCTCGATGAAGCGATAGATGCCAATCAGATTGATGGTGCCAGTCTGGAACTGGAAATTACAGAATCTTCTTTGGTCGAAAATCTAGATTCAGTACGTGAACTGTTAAATGAAATAAAAAAACGTAAGATCAATATTTCACTTGATGACTTTGGTACGGGCTATTCTTCTCTATCCTATCTAGCTGATTTTCCAATTGATATCTTAAAAATAGACCGCAGTTTTATCTCTAAAATTGGTGAAAATAAACAATTGGCCATCGTCAGTGCCATGATTGCCATGGGTAAAGCGATGGGCATGACGGTAGTCGCTGAAGGGATTGAAACTGAACAGCAGTTACAGTATCTACAAGACTTAGAATGTGACATTGCTCAAGGCTATTTTTTCTCTAAGCCACTGCCACAAGAAGAGGCAACCGTGTTCCTTGAAAATAATATCTCTTCGCCTGCTTATACTTACTTAATATAAGTCACTATGCCTGAGCTATAAGATTGTCTGAAAAAGACGCGACTTCGACTGTCCCAACTGTGCAACTAATGTTATATTCAAGCGGATAAAGCAAGCATTGCAGCTTTATATTGGATAAACAAAACACAATCGAGATACAGATGGACGATCAATCTTTAAAACAGCAGGCTTTGTATTATCACGAATTTCCAACTCCGGGGAAAATCAGCGTTACACCAAGCAAACAATTGGTCAACCAACACGATTTAGCCCTCGCATACTCGCCAGGTGTCGCTGCACCTTGTTTAGAAATTGAACGCGACCCATCTACTGCTGCACTTTACACAGCGCGCGGTAATCTTGTTGCTGTAGTCAGTAACGGTACAGCCGTACTGGGCTTAGGTAACATTGGTCCTTTAGCGTCAAAACCTGTTATGGAAGGTAAAGGCGTTCTATTCAAAAAATTCGCTGGTGTTGATGTTTTTGACATTGAAATTGCTGAAAACGATCCAGACAAAATCGTAGATATCGTTGCAGCATTAGAACCAACTTTCGGTGGTATCAACCTTGAAGACATCAAGGCCCCAGAGTGTTTCTACATCGAGCAAAAACTTCGTGAACGCATGAATATTCCTGTGTTCCATGATGACCAACACGGTACATCGATCATTGTGGGTTCTGCATTACTGAATGCACTTCAACTCAATGGCAAAAAAATTGAAGAAATCAAAATTGTCGCTTCTGGCGCAGGTGCTGCTGCCCTTTCATGTTTGAACTTACTTTGCGCACTTGGCGTGAAAAAAGAAAACATCGTTGTGGCAGATTCACGCGGTTTATTGACGACTAAACGTGAAGGCTTGGATGAGTCGAAAAAGGCATACGTTCAGGACATCGAAGGCTCTCAGCTTGCTGATGTAATGGAAGGTGCGGACATGTTCCTTGGTCTTTCTGCAGCAGGTATTTTGACCAAAGAAATGGTTAAAGTCATGGCGAAAGATCCGATTATCTTTGCCCTTGCTAACCCAGACCCTGAAATTCTTCCTGAACATGCACATGAAGCACGTCCAGACGTGATTATGGCAACTGGCCGTTCAGACTATCCAAACCAAGTGAATAATGCACTTTGCTTCCCTTATATCTTCCGTGGTGCACTAGATGTTGGCGCAACCACGATTAATGAAGAGATGAAGATTGCTTGTGTACATGCGATTGCTCGCATGGCACATGTCGAAGCTGATGCTGCATCGTATGGTGAAAAATCTGCTTCATTTGGTCGTGATTACCTCATTCCCCGCCCATTAGATCAACGTTTGATTCTTGAGATTGCACCTGCTATTGCACAAGCAGCGATGGATTCCGGTGTTGCAACTCGTCCAATTCAAGACTTCTCTGCGTATCGTCAACGTTTGTCTGAGTTTGTTTATAACTCTGCATTCATGATGAAACCAATTTTTGCGCAAGCAAAAACTGATCCAAAACGCATTGCCTATGCTGAAGGTGAAGATTTACGTGTACTTCGCGCAGTACAAATTGCAGTTGATGAAGGTTTGGCAAAACCAATTCTTGTAGGCCGTCCTGCAGTCATTGAAGCAAACATCAAAAAATTAGGTCTACGTCTTGAAGATGGCGTGAACATCACTATCGTCGATCAAGAGAAAAACCCTGATTACGATAAGTTTGCTGACGATTACTACAGCATCATGCAACGTAAAGGTGTAACGCCTGAATACGCTCAGCGTGAAGCACGTCGTCGTTCAACACTTATCGCGGCAATGTTGGTTCGTCATGGTGTAGCTGACGGTATGCTATGTGGTACTTATTCTAGCTATGACATTCACTTAGACTTTGTCAGCAATGTGATTGGACTAAAAGAAGGCCGCAATAACTTCTTTACGCTGAATGCATTGATGCTTGAAGACCGTAACTTGTTTATTGCTGATACTTACATTAACCGTAATCCAACAGCTGAACAACTTGCTGAAATGACTATTTTAGCGGCTGAAGAAGTACGCCGTTTTGGTATTACACCGCGTGTAGCATTGCTTTCTCACTCAAGTTTCGGTTCTGACCAAAATGATCCTAGCGCACAAAAAATGCGTAAGGTTTATGATATTTTGTCAGAAATTGCACCTGAACTTGAAGTTGAAGGTGAAATGCATGGTGATGCCGCACTGGATGAAAATATTCGTCATTTCGCATACCCGAACTCACGTTTCAAAGGTTCTGCGAACTTGCTGATTATGCCGAATCTGGATGCAGCGAACATTTCGTTCAACTTGTTGAAATCAACATCGGGCAGTAACGTGACGATTGGCCCAATTCTTTTGGGTGCTGCAAAACCTGTTCATATTTTAACACCAACAGCGACAACTCGCCGTTTAGTGAATATGACTGCATTAACAGTTGCAGAGATTCAAGAAAACGAAAAACTAGCACTCTAATTTAGTTGACCTGAACACACTTTGTGACTTGAGAAAACCTCTGTTCTGTAGCATGATTGCTCTAAGAATAGAGGTTTTTTCATGCAAGTTTATTTAGTAGGCGGTGCAGTTCGAGATCACTTGCTCGGGCACCCCTATCACGAAAAAGATTATGTCGTTGTCGGTGCAACGCCGGAACAATTACTTGCTCAAGGTTATCAACCTGTGGGTAAAGATTTCCCTGTTTTTCTTCATCCAGAGACCAAAGACGAATATGCCTTAGCCCGTACAGAACGTAAGTCTGGACATGGGTATCATGGCTTTGAATTTTATACCGACGTCAATGTCACACTCGAACAAGATCTCATTCGACGTGACCTCACGATCAATGCGATTGCTATGGATGATGCTGGCCAAATTTATGATCCCTACCATGGTCAACAAGATTTAGAGCGCCGCATCCTTCGCCATGTTTCTGATGCCTTCGTCGAAGATCCTTTGCGAGTTCTGCGGATTGCACGTTTTGCGGCACGTTATAAAGCTTTAGGTTTTAAAGTGGCTGATGAAACACTGGAACTGATGCAAGAGCTTGCTCAATCTGGTGAGCTTGAAGCCCTTACACCTGAACGTGTATGGAAGGAAACGTCCCGTGCCTTAATGGAAGACCACGCAGATGAATATTTTGAGGTCTTAAGAGCCTGTGGCGCTTTAAAAGTCTTGTTCCCTGAAATTGATGCGTTATACGGTATTCCACAGCGTCCTGAATATCACCCTGAAATAGACTGTGGTATTCATACCATGATGTCGTTGCAGCAAGCCTGTCGTGCCAATTATTCTTTGGATGTTCGTTTTGCTGTACTTGTACACGACTTGGGCAAAGCACTCACTCCAGTAGATGAGTTACCACGCCATATCATGCATGAAGAACGTGGGGTAAAACCGGTTACCGAAGTCTGTGACCGTATGCGTGTACCCACCAATACCAAGCAATTGGCCATTTCAGTATGTAAAGAGCATTTAAAATGCCATCAAGCCTTGAGTTTAAAACCGGGGACATTATGGCGTCTGTTACAACGTATGGATGTACTACGCCGTCCTGAACGCGTAGAGGCCTTTGTACAAGCCTGTGAATGTGATTCACGTGGTCGCTTAGGTTTAGAGGATCGTGCCTATCCGCAAGCTCAATACGTTTTAGATGCTATGCAGGTGGTTCGTAATATTAAGGCTTCTGACTTACCTTCAGATGTGAAAGGCCCTGATATTGGTGAAATGTTGATTCAGAAACGAATTGAAGCTATCGGACAATTCAAGCATGAACTCGGCCATAACACGCCTACAGCTTAAAATAAATCCTCTCAGAAATGAGAGGATTGACTTTCATCATTGCTGTTAAGCCTGCCGAAGTATTTTGAAATAAATGAAAAATTGAAATAATCTAGTGTCATCTCTGAAAATTAAATACTGATACTCAACCCAATTTAAGACTGGTAAAAAGAATAAAAATAATGAAGAAACAACTTTCCAATATATTGATTGCTATTGTCTTTTGCGGACTCCTAGTAGGGATGGGCTTTACCCAAACCCTTTTAAAAAGTTTGCCACAGCTCATCATGATATTTTTTGGAATATTAGCCCTAGGCTCCTTAATAATTAAGCGTTCATTTATAAGCTCTATTCCTTTTTATATAGTTTTGGGAGTTATGTTTTATATTAATATTTTTCTATTGGCGAGCGCTACTGTGGATTTTATTCATCCACATCAAGACTGGACTACACAGAATGACGGGAGTATTGATAGAAGCCCAAATTTAAACTGGCTGTGGGCGATAATTGTCTCCTTTTTTCTTTCCCCACTCAGCATTGTTTTCTATCATAAAAAAATTCAAAGAAATAAAGGTCTTGAAATAGCCTTTATTACTCTTTTTATTATTGTTACATTGATAATTTATATAAAATTTGAGCTACTCTGCTGTAATTAAATTGCATCTTTTATAAATATTTAGACATATTATCGCTAAATCACAATCTATACGTTGATAGGCCTTTTTAAATTTGAAAGCTATGCTGCTGTCTAAAATGTATAAGCATTTATAGACAGCAGCTATTCAGTTCACTTATGACACAGCTGCTGGAAAACTAATGACTTTTTCAAGCTTTAGCTGATTCATAGCCACCATTAGCAATCGATCAATACCTAAGGCTATACCTGCACACTCGCTCATATGCGGTAATGCAGCAAGCAAATATTCATCAATCGGCATCACATGCAACCCAAGTTTAGCGCGCTCTGCATTATCTGCCTCAAAACGACTGCGTAAAACATCCGCATCAATCAGTTCATCATAAGCATTCGCTAACTCTAAACCTTCGATATATAGCTCAAATCGTGCTGCAACCAATTCACCATCTTCGTCCACACGGGTTTTCGCCAAAGAAGCCATTTCCGGTGGAAAATCTGTAAGGAACACTGGCGTATCAAAACCGAGGCTCGGCTCAACATAATGCGAGAACAATAAATCGATATAGCCTAAACGGTCTTCACCCAGATCTAAGCTTAGTCCCACACGACGACAGCAATCTTTCAGATCTTGTAAAGAAGCTTGTAACGGGTTCAAATCCAAACGATCCATAAAGGCATGCTTATAGCTCAAAATAGTTGGACGAACTTCACCAAAGCGCTGTTTCAAAGTTTCATTCAATAAGTCCGTCACTTCAAACATCAAGTCTTTTAAGCTAAAACCCGGACGGTACCATTCCAACATGGTGAATTCACTGTTGTGTTTACGTCCATGTTCATCATCACGGAAAACTTTACAGATTTGGTAAATAGATCCACTGCCACTTGCCAACAGACGTTTCATGGCAAATTCAGGTGAAGTTTGCAAATAATGCGTTTGCTTTTGACCATTCACATGGCGCTGAGCCTGTACCGATGCTAAATGCACATCGGTGACACCCGCTTGAGAAAGCACAGGTGTTTCCACTTCTAGTACATCACGTGCCGCAAAAAACTGGCGAATTTGAGCATACATCGTGGCACGTGCACGAAGTGCAGTGAGTTCACAACTCGGTTGAAAGTTCATTTGACTCATGCTGCAGGGCCTCCATGCGCAGCCCATTCACGGCGTAAAGGATAGGTTTTACGTAAATAATCAAAGGCTTTTTGATCCACCTTGCCGTCTTTTAGGCAAGCACGTAAGTTTGCATCATCACGAGCGATATCATAAATATCTTTTAAATAACGCTGTAATACCGTCTTAAAGTCAGCACCAGTAAAATACTGCTCACAGACGGGTAACTGACTTTCAAAAGCTTTATTTATCGGTTGATTAAAAGTTTGGCAGAATGCCCCATAGATCATCTGTGTGCCACGTGCTTTACCTTCCAAGCTATAGCCGGCAATATGCGGTGTCACCACATAAATTAAATCTAACAACGCTGCTGAAATCTCTGGCTCATGTTCAAAAACATCTAAGACCACTTTACGCTGAGTCTGTTGAATATCAGCAATTAAGGCAGATTCTTCGACCACTGGACCACGCGCGGAATTAATCAAGATCGCAGTTGGCTTCATAGCAGCAAGGGCAGCAGCATTGATTAAATGATAGGTTGGATGTTCACCCTCTTTGGTCAGTGGCACATGGGTACTTATCGCATCTGCATTTTTTAACAGTTCTGCAAATTCAACTTGTTTCGCCTGATCAGATTGCACAAATGGATCATAGCCAATGACATTCCAACCGAATAATTCTGCCATGACTGCCAAACGTGAACCGACATTACCTAAACCAACGATGCCCAAGGTAAATTGTTCATTTGCATTCAACAATTCAGGTTTGACATAAAGCAATGCAGTAATCACATATTCTGCAACCGCTTGTGCATTACAACCTGCGGCATTTGACCAAGCAATGCCCTGCTTTTCTAAAGCAGTAATATCTAAATGATCTGTTCCAATCGTAGCACTACCGACAAATTTGAGTGCGGTCTGTTGAATTAAATCTGCATTTACCTGAGTCACCGATCGTACCAACAATGCATCGGCATCTTTGACATCTGCATGGGTCAATGTTCGACCTGCCGCTTGCTTTATTTCACCAAATTCGGAAAAAAAATACTCAGTAAATGCCAGATTTTCATCTGCAACGATTTTCATAGTTCATCTCATAGTTCCACTATGAACATGATAACGCGTTGCTCAAGCCATGACTATTCTTCTGCACATAAGGCATAGCACCTATACTCTATGAGCTAGATGATTGAAAATTATATTATCTGCAATAATCTGACTGCTGATCGTCAATTAAGGACAAGGCCGCCTGCCAAGCCGCTTGAATAATGGGCTCGGCCATCGGATTTTCAAACTGCTGCAACGTATGTTCACAAACCTTCGGACTTGGATAATGCAATGTAGCACTCGACAATGCTTTTACTTGAATTTGACAAGCTCGTTCTAAAAAGTAAATTTCATGAAATGCCCGCGCCACACTATCTCCAGTCGCAAGCAAGCCGTGATTGCGTAAAATCATGCAGCGATAATGCCCCATATCTTGTACCAGTCTTTCACGCTCTTCAGTTGAAAAGGCAATACCTTCATATTCATGATAAGCAATGTTCTGATAGAACTTTAATGCTTGTTGTGAGATTGGCAATAAACCATGTTCCTGTGCAGAAACCGCCACACCATCCGCAGTATGCGTATGAATCACGCAATTAATATTTGCACGCGCATGATGTAAGGCAGAATGAATCACAAAACCTGCCACATTCACCATCTTCCCCGCATCATAGGCTTCAACAATTTTACCTTCATGATCAATTTTGACCAAATCCGAAGCCGTCATTTTGTCAAAGGTCACACCATAGCGATTAATCAGAAAATGCTCAGGTTCATGACTTAAACGCAGGCTGATATGGGTATCAATTAAGTCGGTCATTTTATAATAAGCCACCAAGCGATACAGTGCCGCCAATTGACAACGCGCTTGCCATTCCAGTTCATGAATAAGCTCTGATTTTTGCATGGGTGAATTCCTTTTCCAAATCGATTGATCTTGTTTTCTGTTTATTGTGAATAATTAATAGCATGTCATATCCATGCTGTATATCAGCTTCGCCTGTCGAAAAAATAATTCAAAAATTTTAGGCAAAAAAAACCCAATGTAAAACATTGGGGTTTTTTGAATATGGCGGAAGCGGTGAGATTCGAACTCACGGAGGACTCGCGCCCTCGTCGGTTTTCAAGACCGGTGCATTAAACCGCTCTGCCACGCTTCCATGGCCGCTATCATATAAATAAAAATTCAGCTTGGCAAATTATTTTGCCTTATTTTGAACACATGGCGAATCGTTCATACAAAATTTAGGCGATTGTAAAATTTTGGCTTCGAACTGAAAAATAGAAGCTGAATCAATATGTATTAAATTGAGATCAAGGCAAAATGCATTGCCTAAATTTACGCATATAAAAAAACCCTGATGTTAAAAACATCAGGGTTTTTGAATTTGGCGGAAGCGGTGAGATTCGAACTCACGGAGGACTCGCGCCCTCGTCGGTTTTCAAGACCGGTGCATTAAACCGCTCTGCCACGCTTCCATGGCCGCCATCATATAAATAAATTTCAACAATGGCAAATTATTTTGTAAAAAACACGTTCAATTGAACAAAATAAGAGCAGTCTGTTATTTTTCAGTACTTTCGCCCATTTCATAACGAATTGAATTGATATACCAACATTTTTTTCCCAGCGGGGTCAGCACTTCGACCTCATCATCCACTTGCTTGGACAGGAGTGCTCGAGCCATAGGTGAATCAATCGAGATATGCTGCGGATGATGATCATAAATTTCATCCCCCCCCACGATCCTTAGCGTTTTTTGTTCACCGTCTTCATTTTCAATATCGACCCACGCCCCAAAATAGACTTTCCCTTTTTGTTCGGGTGAATAATCGATAATACGTAGCTCTTCCAAACGTTTTCCCAAGTAGCGTACACGTCGGTCAATTTTGCGTAATAATTGCTTATTATATTGATAATCCGCGTTTTCCGAACGGTCGCCAAGACTGGCCGCCCAGTTCACTTTTTTGGTAATTTCAGGTCGTTCTTCATGCCATAAATGTTGAAGTTCAGCGACCAATAAATCGTGTCCACCACGGGTAATTAAGTTAGATTTCATGATGATTTTTCGGCCTTGAGCAAGCGCTGATTTTTACAAAACATGCCTATTTTATCCTCCATTTCTACACAGGCAAAGTATATAAAATTTATTCGCAAACAAAATCAATTATTTATGTTACATATTTTAATATTTTTTCGTACAAAATTTGACAAGTATTTTTTTGCTTATTATTATGCGCACATCTTTTAGGCTTGTTTAATTTTTATCCAGTGTAGATTTTCTACATATTTCCCGAAAACCCCTAGTCATTTTTGAATGACGTCATGACTGCCCAACCCTTATTGAATTTATCAAACTTGAAAAAGTCTGAGGCGTGTTTGCCTTTGCTTTTTAGGGCATAAATTACTTGTAGCGGAGACAACATGCACAGTAGTTCAACTTCTGGGTCGAGGCTTTGCCTTAACTCTTTTAACTCTCTCCCATTTAAAGCGCTTGCACTCAGTACTGTCTTAATTCCTTTTCACAGTATTAATGCCAGCAAAACAGCTCATCAATATGATGCTGTCGTCAACAGTAATAAACTCACTGTTGTTGCCGTTGCCAATCCTGACATTGTTTTTCAGGATGGTAAACATCGACATGGTTTTGGTTACGACCTTGCACGTAACTATGCAGAAAGTTTAAATGTCCAATTAGATTTTAAAACAGTGAACGACAATGCCACTGCTTTAAAAATGGTTGCCAAAGGTCAAGCTAATTTTGCTATGACCACTGCCGGAATGAGTACCATTGAAGCCAAACACTTGACTTCATTTTCAGCCAGTTGTGGTGATACCGTTTCTTTGAAAAAAAATGGTTTAAACAGCAACTTAAACTGGGTATTTAAAAATGCAGATGATCCACTCAGCCAAACCGCAAGTGGTTTTATTTGCCGAGCCAAACAAAATGGCGCAATTGGACAGTTGGCATCGTTCTACAACCGTAATGTGGTCAAACAAGATTCTTGGAATGTGATTCAACGTGATTTAAGTAAACGTATGCCGATCTATAAGGCTAGTTTTAAAAACACGGCCAAGCAATATGATCTTGACTGGCATTTATTGGCAGCGATTGGTTATCAAGAGTCTTACCTCAAACCTGACTCGGTATCCCCGACGGGTGTTCGTGGCATTATGATGCTGACCAACAGTACAGCAAAAGCAATGGGTGTGAGCAACCGTACAGATGCGACGCAAAGCATTCAGGGCGGTGCTAAGTACTATGACCAAATGTTAAACCGTTATAGCAACATTCCCTACCCAGATCGTAATTGGTATGCCTTAGTGGCGTATAACATGGGTCCTGGTGCTGTAAGTCAGATTCAAAAGCGCATCCAAGCTCAGGGTAAAAACCCGAATAAGTGGGTGAACTTATATGCTTATCTCGACCGTAACAAAGCCAGCAATGGTCGTTATCGTCAAGCCGTGCAATATGTCACACGTATTCGTGCTTATTTGGAACATATTAAAACCACACCACAACTGGTGAATATCTAATATGCATCCATCTAACATTTACATGTGAGCGCACAAAAAAAAGCTTACCTTCGGGTAAGCTTTTTTCGTTTTAAACTTAAGCAGTTTGCTCAAGTACTTTTTTGAATAAATCTTTTTGTTCAGTACTTGGTTTTGCAGTTTGCAATGCCATCAATTGTGACATATCACCTTGTACTTTAATTTTGCCCGTCATAAATGCTTGCATCGCTGCAGCCATATCAAACTCAAGGAATACTTTACGTAACGTTTCAGCATCCATGTTCAACGTTGTTTTCGCGTTTGAAGATAAACCTTTTTTAATTGCACCACCGTCTAATGACAATTCAGTATTGCCTGCAGCGTCAGCAACCACAAGGTTAATTGCAAGATTAGCCAATGCAGGTGGTAAGTTTAAATCACCAGCTTGAGCTGTCAGAGTTTCTACAGTTGAAAACCAATCATCAGTTAAAAAAGCAGGCATGATCTTTCCTCAATTTATTTTGTTCGTGTGTGTTGCCGTTCCGGACAACATCAGTGCAAGCATATTTTGCTTGAGGCTTGTTATAGCATGATCATTTGCGAAAAGGCTAAAGTTTTTTGTACGCACCGTTCAATATTTAACTTTTTAACAACAAAATGAGAAAAATCATAAGCATAAAAAAGGCATTCCGTAGAATGCCTTTTGCGTGATGAAGTTTTCGGCTTAATCTGCCATAAACCCTAAGTTCACCATGTTAATGCGTTTGCTTTCTGGCTCACCCTCTTCAGTTGAACAACTTTCGCTATTTTTAAAGTCAAACTCGCGTTGTTCATCCAAAGCTTCGAAGTCGAATAACTCACGGTCTGCCAGTTGTGAAGGCGATACATTTTGCAATGCGCCAAAAATACTGTGTAAACGTTTTGGAAATTCTTTATCCCAAGTACGCAGCATGTCATTTAACATTGCACGTTGTAAGTTTTCCTGTGAACCACACAAGTTACATGGGATAATTGGGAACTTACGCATTTCTGCATACTTGATGATGTCTTTTTCTTCCACATAAGCCAGTGGACGAATCAAAATGTTCTTTTTATCAGAAGACAATAATTTCGGTGGCATGGCTTTTAAGCTACCGCCATGGAACAAGTTCAAGAAGAACGTCGCCAAAATATCATCACGATGATGACCTAAAGCCACTTTCGTCGCCCCAATTTCTTGAGCAAAGCCGTATAACGAACCACGACGTAAACGTGAGCACACTGCACAATACGTTTTACCTTCTGGGGTTAAACGTTTAGTAATGCTGTAGGTATCTTTTTCTAAGATGTAATACGGAATTTTGTTTTCTTCTAAATAACGTGGCAATACTTCTTCAGGGAAACCAGGTTGTTTTTGGTCAAGGTTGACCGCAACCACATCAAAATTAATCGGTGCAATACGCTTAAACTGCAACAAAATGTCGAGCAAGGTATAACTGTCTTTACCGCCTGAAATACAGACCATCACCTTGTCGCCCTCTTCGATCATTTTAAAATCACGAATGGCATGACCGACCTGACGGCGTAGCTTTTTCAATAAACGATAATACGCAGAGCTAGTTGGTAGTTCTGGTTTGAAATTAAATCCTTGTTCGGACTCAACTGGCGAGAACATAGACGAGTTAAACCTAAAAAAAAATACCGCGCAATTTTATCCGATTCGCAGACTTCTCGCATCAAAAGAATGTAATTTCCGAAAAAACTAAAAATACTGTCATGATCACGTAATCCTCAGCGCATTATTTTATACGGTCGAGTTCATTTTTTAGGCGAAACGCTTATCTTTTGGACTTTTCCACAGTTGTCCACAAAAGCTGTGGATAACTTTGTGGATTTTAAATGACTTGACAAGGTGAGCTGCCCTTATTTTAAGGCTTCTATTTAAATTGATCATTTTTTGATCATTTTATTATTACTTATTTATCAATGCTTTAGATGTGTCAAGTTATGCTCATTAAAAAAAAATAAATATTTTTTTTGATTATTGAATCATCAAAATGACTTGATTTTTACAAAGTAAAGAAGAAATCAGCCCTCGAAGCCTTTTCATCTGATTTTTTTTTGATAAACTCTATTTTAACTGTTTGGGGACAGAATTTTTTTCTTCACAATAAAATGAAAAACAATACTTGGACTTTGGGGCTGTTATTAAGTGGAAGTGTGGCTATCAGTATAGCTGCACCGAGCATTTTTGCCGGCCAAACGATTTATCAATTACGTGAAAGTAATGGCACAACACTACTGACCAATAAGCAAGGCCGCTATAGCAATCTGAAAGTCGAGAAAAAAACCTACTATCCGGACAGTAATATTCATAGTTATAGTAACTGGGGCTCAAATGAAGCATCTGTGTTGCCAAGCTATAGCCGTAATAAAAATGCCTTTGACAATATTATTAAACAAGCAGCGGCCCAACATGGTGTTTCCGAAGGTTTGATTAAAGCGGTGATGCATACCGAATCAGGTTTTAACACCAATGCTCGCTCACCTGTCGGTGCGCAAGGTTTAATGCAACTCATGCCTGCCACGGCACGTCGCTTCAATGTTTCGAATGCTTATGATCCACATCAGAACATTATGGCTGGTGCGCGCTATTTATCTTGGCTACTGAAACGTTTTAATGGTAACACCTCGCTTGCTTTAGCAGGTTATAACGCAGGTGAAGGCAATGTCGCAAAATATGGTGGCATCCCTCCTTTTCGTGAAACTCAAGACTATGTCCGCCGTGTCACTAGCCGCTACAGCAACCTATATGCTGGTAGTTTAAGTGTCTCGGGTTCGAGCAGTTCAAATAGCACTTCAAATAGTGGTCGGATTATTGCCAGTTCGGACAATTACCATGCTGCTGCCCCTACTGTAGCCAAGTCTCCAGCACGTCAAATTATTCAAACAGACAATGGTAGTTTTACCGATGCACCGTCAGGTTCATTTGCGACAGCAAATGCGTCTGCCTCAGCACGCATTTATTTCAATGAATAAAATCACTGATTTTGTAAAATTGCATCTGTTTTACTAATTTTTCCTTGAAATTTTAAGACTTTCACCTCATATTGAGTTTAATGATTTTTATTTGTAAATCAGATCATTTTTCTATAATAAGAGGATTTACCCAATGATGCGGATTGGTTTGTTCTTGCTGACCAACCTCGCGGTACTGGTTGTAGCTGGCATAATCTTGTCACTCTTCGGTGTCGGTAGTTACCACGGTGCAGGCGGCTTAAACTTAGGCAACTTGCTCGTAATCTGTTTTGTGTTCGGTATGGTGGGTTCGATGATCTCACTATTCATGTCAAAATGGATGGCGAAAAAAACCACGGGTACAGAGCTGATTGACCCTAATGCACCACGTAGCCAAGCTGAAGCATGGTTACTCAACGAAGTTGCGCAACTGGCACAACGTTCTGGTATCAAAATGCCAGAAGTGGGTATTTTCCCATCGTACCAGTCAAATGCCTTTGCAACAGGCTGGAACAAAAATGATGCTTTAGTGGCGGTTTCTACCGGTCTACTGGAGCGTATGAACAAAGATGAACTCCGTGCCGTACTCGCTCACGAAATTGGTCACGTAGCCAATGGTGACATGGTGACCCTTGCTTTGGTGCAAGGTGTAGTTAACGCCTTTGTCATGTTCTTTGCACGTGTAGCAGGTGACTTTATCGACCGTAATGTCTTCGGTCGTGAAGATGGTGAAGCACCGGGTATCGCATACTTCGTCATTACGATTGTATTAGATATTGTTTTTGGTATCGCAGCGTCTGCCATTGTGATGTGGTTCTCTCGCTACCGTGAATACCGTGCCGATGAAGCTGGTGCGCGTTTAGCAGGTAAACAAGCGATGATTTCTGCCCTGTTACGTTTACAAGCAGAATCTGAAATGCCAGATCAAATGCCAAAAGAAATGAAAGCCTTTGCAATTTCTGCGGGTCAAGAACAAGGTTTCAGTTTAGCTGCATTGTTCCAAACACACCCAACGATTGAACAACGCGTTGCGGCTTTACAACAATTAGATTGCCCATAATCGAGCATCTAATGTAAGTCGTAAAAAAGCCTCCCTATGGAGGCTTTTTTTGAGTCTAATTTTTTCTCAGAGCATTTACTGTTTTATCAATCACTTTTCAGTTGAACAGCCTTTCATTGCTAGCACTCAAGCCACAAATCTGTCCTATCTACAATACTCCATTGGCCTTTAACCATTGCCAAAGCAATGAACCACCCATATAAATTGCAAATATAAAGACTAATAAGAAAATCATCCCGAGTATATCTGGGATATGGATCCATATCCATGCAACCACAGGGTTGCGCCAAAAAGCAGATTGCTGTTGTTTCTCTTCTAATTTTTCATGTAAAAACGGATGTACCACATGTTGATCTGTACTGATTTGATATTCTTCACGAATGTGCGTATGTACAACATCTAAAGCTTTACGGCTCGGTCGAATAAACACATCAAAGATCGTCCCTGCAACAGGAATAAACCCCACGACAGCATCTATAACTGCGAGTTTCATCACACCATTTAATTTGGCTTGTGGTACGCCAATCTGTTTGGCCTTATAGACGGCATAGCAGGTCAAGACGAATCCTGCGATATCACCAGCGACGGGAATGGTACTCAACGCTGCATCTGCACCTACCCCTTGTCGGGTAAATGGAATCCGAACCACAGAGTCCATCATATTGGCAAACTTGGCGAGATCGCGTTCAAGGCGAATGACTTCTTGCTTTGACATTTTTTGTTTTAATGGTTCAGTCATATTTTATCCAATAAAAACCGTGTAAATCACTGAGATTAAAACATATTAGAAGTCTTCTATCTGTAGCAAAATGCTAATCTCTATAAATTGAGCAATTGTGAAGCAATCATCAAATACACCACCACGCCGGTCGCATCACAAATCGAAGTCACCAAAGGTGCAGAAGCACTTGCAGGATCGAGCTTTAACTTGTTGAGTACAAAGGGCAAACTCATGCCAATTAAACAACCGAGCAATACGATGCCCATCATACTTAAAGCCAAGACCAAAGCGACGGTTGCATCACCACGGTAGTAGCCTAAAATCGATACAGCAATGGCCATGGTTCCGCCTAGACAAAGTGCGACGAGCGTCTCCCGTCCCAACAAATAAAACCAATCTCGAATTTTTACATCCCCAGTGGCAAGCGCTCGCACCATTAAGGTTGCAGACTGTGAACCTGCATTGCCTCCACTTCCGACCAGTAAAGGCAAGAAAAAAACCAAGACGATATGTGCGGCAATAATATCTTCATAATACGAAATACCTAAACCGGACAATAAGCTGCCAAAGACCAATATAACCAACCAGAACACCCGCTTTTGATACAACTTTAAAATCGGTGCTTTCTTTATGCTCATACCTGGTTCGGTACTCACCGCACTGGCTTTTAAAAAGTCTTCAGTGGTTTCAGCCTGTACCACATCCATCGCATCATCATAGGTGACAATCCCCATCAAACGCTGGGCATGATCCACAATCGGCAAGGCCATAAAATCATATTCAGCCAATTTTCGAGCAATACTTTCTTGGTCTTCATCTATCCAGCCGGTCACCACATCTTTGCTCATCACCTGTTGAATCCGTGCATCACGATCGGCCTGCAAAATTTGCCGCAGTGAAATCACCCCTTCTAATTGAGACTGATCATTGGTGACATAAATTAAATATAGGGTTTCACGGTCATGCGGTTCATGGCGCAAGGCCTCTATGGCTTGTTGCATGGTAAAGTCAGCAGGCATACTGACATAGTCTGAGCTCATGATTGCGCCTGCAGACTCTTCTGCATATGCAGATAACGCCATTAGATGCTCTTGGGTATCTTGATCAAGTTGTTGATAAATCCGATCTTGTTCTGCATCAGTTAAACTTTTATATAAATCCGTTGCATCATCAGAATGCATATCATCAAATAGTTCAATTTGTAGACGCAGTGGATAACGTGAAATCAGCTGTCGCTGTAACTCAAAAGGGAAAAACTCAAAAACCAAGCCTTGATGGTCTAAACCTGAAAGTAACTCGATTTGATCTTCGATTGGAAATTGCTGAATTAAACGGGCCTGATCAGCGTAGTTCAGGGGCTGTAAAGCGAAAACTGCTGCTGCATAATTTTGTTGTTGCAGCAAAGCGGAAATTTCACGCTGTCTTTGTATTAAATCCGCCATTCAACTCACTCTTATTTTAATCTTTCTATGTAGAGCACATATTGAAGGATAAAAGGAAGAGTTTCAAATCTCTTCGATATGTTCTCGGTGAACGTCATTTGCGAAAGTTCTCTGTGACTATTCCCTGCCGAAAGTTTGGCGACATAAAAAAGCCACCGCGAAGTACTCAGGCTTTAACGGTGGCGTTTAGTGGAGCGATACGCTGTGCGAGGATTATTTCAAAGTTTCAGACACCGGTTTGATTTTAAAAATAGAACGGACCATCACATACATAAACGGAATAAAGATCAGCACCAAGACTGTACCGAATATCACCCCACCGAGTACGCTCACCCCAATCTCTTGACGACTGGCTGCACCTGCGCCAAAAGCAAGAACTAAAGGAACCACCCCTGCACCAAAAGCCAAAGAGGTCATCAAAATAGGACGTAAACGTAGTGCTGCGCCTTCCATTGCAGCTTCGATTACATGTTTGCCTTTTTCTTGTGCCATCGCTGCAAACTCTACAAGCAAGATCGCATTTTTACAGGACAGACCGATGGTCGTCAGCAAGGCAATTTGGAAATAGATGTCATTTGGAAAACCGGTCATGTAGCTAAACAAAATATTACCGCCTATCCCGAGTGGAATCGCACTCATGACTGCGGTCGGAATGCTCCAACTTTCATATAGGGCGGCAAGACAGAGGAAAATAAATCCAATCGAGACCAAATATAGCCAAATCGCTTGATGACTTGATTTTTGCTCTTCAAAGGATAACCCACTCCATGCCACGTCCACACCCGGCACTTGATCAACTAAAGCTTTAACATCCTGCATGGCTTGTCCACTTGAGACATTTTTGGCTGTATCCGCTTCCATTTGTAATGCAGTATAGCCCATGAAACGATTAACAACTTCTGGGCCGCCACTCCAACCAATGGTTGAAAAATTACTAAATGGAATCATTTCATTTTGATCATTTCGCACATGCCAATAGGCTAAATCTTCTGGTTTAGAACGGAATTCGGCATCTGCCTGCATCATGACGCGTTTAATACTTCCACGGTCAATGAAATCGTTGATATAACTCCCGCCCCATGCACTACTCATGGTGCTATTAATCGCATTTTGCGTTAAACCCATGGCCATCGCTTGTTTTTGATCAATATCAACTTTCAGTTCAGCTTTGTCTGGGTTAGAGCGTTTGTCTAAATTTTCGAAACTGCTAAATTGTGCAGATTTTTCTTGCAAGCTTTTAAATTGCGCATCCAGATAAGCTCGACCTTCGCCATTCATATCTCGCAGCCAAAATTCCAGACCATCGGTTTGCCCAAGACCTCTGACAGAGGAAGGCATGCTGACATTGATTTGTGCATTGTTAAATTTTTTAAAATGTTTCATAGCACGTTCACGAATCGCTTGCGCTGAATTGTGTTGTCCTGAACGTTCATCCCAATGCTTCAGTGCAATAAAGCCTTGCCCTAAGTTTTGACCCGTACCAGAAAAATTTCGTCCATAACGAATCATCACCAAATCAACATTTTGCTTTTCTTCAGTTAAAAAGTACTGCCGAATTTGTTCACCGACCTCACGACTTTTCGACATCGGTGCACCTTCTTGTAATTTAAGTTGCACACTCAAAATACCCTGGTCTTCACTAGGAATAAAACTGGTCGGCAAAGCACGATAAAACAAAGCAAATACCGTAATGAGCCCCGCAAACAAAACCACCGTCCATAAGCGATAACGAACCGTGGCTTGTGTAAGTGTCAAATATTTGGTTTTTAAAATCTCTAATTTGGCATTAAACCAAATCGCCCAGCGCTGTGGTTTCGGATTGGGTTTTAAAATTAAGGCACATAATGCAGGGGTTAAAATCAGCGCAACCATCAGTGACAAGCCCATGGCAGCCACAAGTGTGATGGAAAATTGTCTATAGATCACGCCCGTTGAGCCACCAAAGAACGCCATGGGAATAAATACAGCGGTTAATACCAAAGTAATCCCGATTAATGCCCCACTAATTTCATGCATCGACTCTATAGCCGCTTGTTTTGCTGTTAACTGTTGTTCATGCATTAAACGTTCGACGTTTTCCACCACAACAATCGCATCATCGACCAACAGACCGATGGCCAATACCAATGCAAACAAGGTGAGCGTGTTAATGGTCATGCCCAAAGCATATAAAATCGCTAAAGTCCCTAGAATCACCACAGGCACGGTAATCGCAGGTATCAGCGTTGCTCGCCAATTTTGTAAGAAGATAAACATCACCAAAACCACCAATAAAACGGCTTCGAATAACGTTTTCACCACTTCTTTAATCGATTCTTGTACAAATGGCGTGTTATCCCGTGGATAAACGATTTTATAACCGGCTGGTAATTGCTTCGTTAACTGTTCAATTTCTTGCTTAATTAAGGCTGAGGTTTCAAGTGCATTTGCCCCAGAAGCCAATGAGATCCCCATCCCTGAAGATGGATACCCGTTAATGGTATTAACTCCTGAATAATTTTCCGCACCCAATTCAACACGTGCAACGTCTTTTAAATAGACAAAACTGCCATTTCGTGCAGATTTGACAATAATATTTTCAAATTCTTCAACTGACTTTAAACGTGTACCTGAAGTGACTTTTGCATTGAGATATTGATCCGAAACACTCGGTAATTCACCTACGGCTCCGGCTGCAACCTGCGTATTTTGTGATTCAACAGCCGCACGGATATCACTGGGCATAAGGCTATATTGCTTTAACTTCAGTGGGTTGAGCCAAATACGCATGGCAAATTGCGAACCAAAAACATCGACTTCACCGATACCCTCAATTCGAGCAATGTCCTGTTCTAGATGAGTCATCATATAGTCACCAAGTTCGATATTCGAACTCTTGCCAGTCTCATCATAGAGGCCGATAACCATATGGGTATCACCCAAAGATTTATAGACATTTACCCCTTGGCGCTGCACATCTTCAGGCAGCCGATTGATTACTCCATTTATGGCATTTTGTACTTGTACTTGAGCGGTATCTGGGTCAGTGCCATTTTCAAAACTGATGCTGATCCGGCTTCGACCTGAAGAGTCGCTGCTTGAACTAAAATATAAAAGATGATCAATTCCTTTAATTTGTTGCTCAAGAACTTGTGTGACACTTTCCTCGACTGTTTCTGCTGACGCACCGCTATAACTTGCACTGACCGTAATTCGTGGTGGTGCAATATCTGGATAGCGCTCTACCGGTAAATTGAGCACAGCAAATAGCCCGAGCGCCATGACGATGATCGCCAAGACACCTGCAAAAATCGGTCGATAAATAAAAAACTTAGACAGCATCAGTCCATGTCACTTTTCAATTAATGAAATAAAATGTGTTGATTGATTTTTTCAAAAAATCTTATTGATAATCAATCACAATGTGCTTGATTACAAGCCTAGACTACATAAAAACCTTGCTTCAAGCGAAATATGTAGAAAATATGGAGAGCCTCCACTTCAGCTATTTTAGTAAATTTATGTGACAAAACCGCCTCTGTCATGAAGTCTTAGCCACTGCCCTGCAATGTATGCCTGCAACTTCATTCATTTAAATAAAAAGATGCCGAGGCAGCCATGCAAAAACAATTAACAAAACAGTTAAATCTAGCCATAACAAGCAAAGTGAAATCCTCATGGGGCGTGTCTTCACTGCTCCTTTTTAGCGTTTTTGGTTTATCTGCATGTAATTCGGATGACGATAAAACCCATGTCACCAAGCCCCCTATTTTGCCTGATACAGGTTTTGTCATTGTTGGGCATCGTGGTGCCAGTGCTTTGCGACCTGAGCATACTCTTGCCGCATATCAAAAAGCGATTGACGATGGTGCGGATTTTATCGAACCCGATTTAGTGCCAACCAAGGATGGCTATCTGGTTGCGCGCCATGAAAGTGAAATTTCAGGGACAACCAATATTAGTACGCTGTCACAATTTGAGGATCGAAAAACCACCAAAAGAATCGATGGCATCGACTATACAGGATGGTTTACAGAAGACTTTAATTTGAATGAACTGACTGAAAATGTAAAAGCACGTGAGCGTATTGCACAATATCGTCCTAATAACACTCAATATAATGATCAATACAGCATCCCGACGCTCGAACAGATCATTGAACTTGCAGATGCGCACTATAAAAAAACCGGGAAAATTGTTGGTTTATATATTGAAACCAAGCACCCAACTTTTTTTCAACAGCAAAATCTAGCCATGGAAGATCGTTTACTCACCACGCTTGCCAAATATAGTTATACACGTGATATCGCGCCTGTATATTTACAGTCCTTTGAAACCACCAATCTTAAATACTTACGTGATCAACTCACGCAAAAGAAAACCCTCAAACATGGCAAAATTATTCAATTATTAGATAGTCCAACTGCCATACCGGGTGATTTACAGCAACAAACGTCTCCACAAAATTATGCAAGCTTAGCCACTGCAGAAGGCCTAAAATCTGTTGCAAAATATGCAGATGGTGTAGGCCCAAGTAAAACTTATATCTTTTCAAACACTGAATTTAAACAAACCAGTTTTGTCAAAGATGCCCATGCTGCTGGTTTGAAAGTCCATCCTTATACGCTCAGACCTGAAAATGGTTTTTTACCTGACTATTTAAAGTGTAACTCTGTGGCGACAGAACGCTGTGATACGGGTGCGGCCAAAGAATTTGAAAACTTCTATAAAGCTGGTGTAGATGGTGTATTTGCAGATGATCCGGGACTGGCGCGCAAAACCTTAACACAACTGCAAAAGCCCTAATTTCTTTAAATAAAAAAGACGCCGAGGCGTCTTTTTTATTGTTCAACAGAAATCTTAAAGCGGCTTTGCCAAATATTCTGCGGCTGACTGCGTTGCCACTGGCTGAGGTGCTGGAGCTGTCGGAGCTGTCGGAGCTGTCGGAGCTGTCGGAGCTGTCGGAGCTGTCGGAGCTGTCGGAGCTGTCGGAGCTGTCGGAGCTGTCGGAGCTGTCGGAGCTGTCGGAGCTGTCGGAGCTGTCGGAGCTAAATTTAGCGGGTTCCAACGGAACTGACCATCATTCATTTCACTAATTTTACCAATACCCGGAAATGGTAAATGTGCAAATGCAACGAAGGTTTGCTCTTGAGCAAAACGTTTAAAAATTGCTAAACGAGTTTCACTGGCTTTGACCGGATCGACATCAAAATCGACAGATAATTTGGGTTGTTCAAACTGTAAATGATAGGAATGAACCACATCGCCGAGGATAGCAAAACTTTTAGCTTGCGATTTTAAGATAAAAGAATAATGCCCCGGTGTATGTCCAACACTCGGTAGTACTTCTAATCCATTAATCACCGAACCAACGCTAAAAGTCTTAAAACTCCGCATGGTCTGATAAGGCGCAATCGCAGCTTTAATTTTTGCAACGGTCGCTAAATAACCGTCACGTTTTTCGGCAGCTAAAGTGTTGACGGTGCTTTCACTTAACCAATACTGACTTTCTTGTTCATTGACGTAAACCGTTGCATTTGGAAACACGGCCTTGCCTTGTTTCGCAATGCCACATGCATGATCTGGATGTAAATGGGTTAAGAATACACTGCGTACACGATTAAGCTTATAGCCAGCTGCTTCAATATTTTGTGCAATAGAACCTAAGTTCGGACCAAAACAACTGGCTGCACCACTATCGACAAGACTGATGCCGCCTTGTCCATCATCAATCAGGTAGGCATTGACACTGGTTTGTATGCCTTTGCTCTGATCAACCGCAAGCTTTTGAAATAAGGCACTGACTTCTTCTGGAGTTAAGTTTTGTTTAAACAAATCAGGACTTAATTCGAGTGTCCCATCTTTTAAAGCAATGACTTTATATGCACCCACTTGGAAAGGATAAAATCCCATGGGCTGAGTCACATTCGTTTTGATTTCCGTTTGAATAACTGCCGGCTCTGCACTGACAAACTGGCTGGTTAAAAGTGTTGCTGCAAGCACAGCAAAACTAAAGTTTTTCATTGTTGACCTATATCACTTTTATTATTTCATGCAATGAAGCAAAGGCTTCAAAATTAAAAATTTTAAACGCCTGTATTGTGCCTGAAATTCAGGCAAATTTTAAGTCCAATACTGGATAAACATAGCACTAACTTGATATAGGCTTATGTAAATCATCCTAAACTTTAATGCCCAATAAAATAAAAACTGAATGCAAGAAAACTTTAAGCTTGGCATGCTATATTTTCGCCAGTTTTTAAATCTATACGCCTGTACAGTACTATGAGTGAAATTTCCCCGTTTAAAGGCAAATCTGGATTTAAACGAATTTTAAATGCAACGCAATATTCCCTCGACGGATTCAAAGCTGCTTATCAAAATGAAGCTGCATTTCGACAAATTGTCTGGATGAATATTGTGCTTATTCCTACCAGTTATTTTCTCGATGTGAGTCGTGCTGAACATGCCCTTATGGTAGTGGTGTGCTTATTTGCCTTGATAGTTGAGTTATTCAATTCTGCCATTGAAGCCGTTGTCGACCGCGTATCTTTAGACAAGCATCCACTTTCTAAAATTGCAAAAGATATGGGGAGTGCCGCTCAATTCGTTGCTTTAGCAATTATCTTTTTTACTTGGTTTATTATCCTTTTGCCTTAAATAAAGGCTGTCTCACTCTATTTGCAGGGTTATGCCCTGCTTTTTTTAATTCCTTATTTCTGTTTTTTAAGTAAAATTTACGCGTCCCTATGCACATCTACTGATCCATCGAAATAAGCCAAAAATTCAAACTATGAAATCATTGGCTTAAACAAGATTAGAGGGGGGGAAAATAGATACACATTCATTGAGCAGACCGCTTCTTAAGGACGCTTTTACAAGAAAAGATAAAACCTATTTTTTCGGACTTTTAAGCTTGAACACGTTAAAATGCCTTTGAGAATTTTGTGCTACTTTGAAATGAACCATGACTTTGAGCACCACCAGCCTTCGTAAACAACTCCGTAAGCAGCGTCGTAGCCTAAACCTATGGGAGCAACGACAAGCTGAACAACAAGTCCTACAGCGCTTAATCAGACATAGTTATTTTAAGCGCAGTCAGCATATAGGCGTTTATTTACATGCATTTGGTGAAATTCACACTCAAAAGCTTATCCACTACTGTTTTTCGCATCAAAAACACGTGTATTTACCCATGATTTGCAACATGAATCAGCAACTGGTTTGGGTTGAAATCTCACGTCATCAATACATTAGTAAACGTTTTTCTCATCACCCACTCGGTATGAAAGAACCCATGGCAAGTCGTGGGAAGCATGTTTCTCATCTTGACCTTTTAATTATGCCCTTGCTCGCTTGCGACAAGTACGGCACACGTATTGGTATGGGGGGTGGCTTCTACGATAAAACATTAGCAACAGCCCACTCTACCCCCTACCGTTTAGGACTTGGTCATGATTTTCAACTCATTCAAGACTCTTTGGTCCGAGAGGCATGGGATCAACCGCTAGATGGCTTTATTAGCCCATCTCAAACTTTAAGCTTCAAACGTTAATTTGATATTCTTGACACTGAGTTACACTTATAAATCACATATTTAGTCATTTTTTATACATTTTAATTGGCATGACCCTTGTAATTTAAAAAATACACATCACTATAAAAAACATGGCAACACCGTTGTCACTCATTAGGAGTGCCCATGTCTGAGATTATTATGAATGAAGAAAGCTTGGAAACTACAATTCCGAGCGTATTACCGCTCTTAGCGCTACGAGATGTGGTTGTATATCCTCACATGCAAATTGCACTGTTTGTGGGTCGTGAAAAGTCGATCAATGCAGTCAATGTCGCACGTGACAGTGACAATCTTGTATTCGTAGTTGCACAAAAAGATTCGCTTACAGAAGAAATTGATCACGACAATTTATATCAATACGGTACTGTCGCGAAGATTGTGCAAGTTGTGAATCATGAGAATGATGAAAACTGTATAAAAGTACTGATTGAAGGCTTATATCGTGCCAAGTTAGAAAAAATTATCGATGCCGATGATTACCTGACTGCCGAGCATTCATTAAGCCCAATGACGGTTTCTGTTGACTCAGAAACTCAGAATAATCGTGTGGAAGAATTACGCACCTTATTTGCTCAATATGCAGAAGCAAAATTGCGTAACGCACGTGAATTGATTGCAGCAGCCAATAAAATTGATGATTTGCTACAATTATTATTCTTCGTAGCAACACGCGTGCCTTTGAATATTGATGTAAAACAAAAATTCTTAGAGCATGATGAATTTGAAGCACATTTAGCTGAGCTCATGACGTATTTATTACAACAGTCAGAAGAGCAGCAAATTGAGCAAACCTTACATGATTCTGTGAAACGCCAAATGGAAAAGAATCAGCGTGAATACTTCTTAAATGAAAAAATGAAGGTCATTCAACGCGAACTTTCTGACATGAATGGCGGTGCTGAAGATGACGTTGCAGAAATTGAAAAACGTCTAGCTGAAGCCGATTTACCTGAACATGTACGTAAAAAAGCTGAAAATGAGTTCCGCAAGCTAAAAGCGATGCAACCTGCTTCAAGCGAAGCTGCTGTCGTGCGTAACTACCTAGAAGTTATTTTAGATACGCCTTGGAACAAAGCTAGCGAAGTCAGCATTAACCTTGCGAAAGCTCAAGATATTCTTGATGCCGATCACTATGGTTTAGACGACGTGAAAGACCGCATCGTGGAATACCTTGCTGTTCAATCACGTGTGAAAAAACTTCGTGGTCCAATCCTGTGCTTAGTTGGTCCTCCAGGTGTTGGTAAAACTTCACTCGGTGAATCTGTTGCCAAAGCGACTGGTCGTGAATTTGTCCGTATGGCGCTTGGCGGCGTGCGTGACGAAGCTGAAATTCGTGGTCACCGTCGTACATATATCGGTGCGATGCCCGGTAAAATTGTGCAGTCTTTGACAAAAGTTGGCGTAAAGAACCCACTGTTCTTACTCGATGAAATCGACAAGATGGCGCAAGACTACCGTGGTGACCCTGCTTCAGCATTGCTTGAAGTCCTCGATCCATCACAAAACAGTAAGTTCAATGATCACTATTTAGATCTTGATCTAGACCTTTCTGAAGTGATGTTCATCTGCACTGCAAACAGCATGAATATTCCAGAAGCTTTGCTTGACCGTATGGAAGTGATTCGTCTACCGGGTTATACCGAAGATGAAAAAGTGAATATTGCTGAACGTTACCTTGTTCCAAAAGCCATCAAGAACAACGGTCTACGTGCGAAAGAATTAACCGTTCACGAAGAAGCCATCCGCGATATCGTACAACGTTATACACGTGAAGCCGGTGTCCGTAGCTTAGAACGTGAAGTGTCTAAAATTGCACGTAAAGTGGTAAAAGAAGCAGTGAGCAAGAAAGCGAAAAATCTTCAAATTGAAGTGAATTCGAAAAATCTTCCTGACTACTTAGGCCCACACAAATTCGACTTCGGTATGGCTGAAGAAGAAGCTGAAGTGGGTCGTGTAAATGGCTTGGCTTGGACATCTGTTGGTGGTGAGCTACTAACAATTGAAGTTGCAGCAGTGAAAGGTAAAGGCAAGTTCATTACCACCGGTTCTCTTGGCGATGTCATGAAAGAATCGATCACAGCAGCGATGACTGTTGTACGTACCCGTGCAGATGAACTAGGTATTGAAGCGATTCGCTTTGAAGAAACTGATGTACACGTGCATTTACCAGAAGGTGCAACACCGAAAGATGGTCCATCTGCTGGTTTAGCCCTGACCACTGCTCTTGTTTCAGCGTTTACAGGCATTGCGATTCGTCCAGATATTGCGATGACAGGTGAAACCAGTCTGGGTGGCCGTGCAATGCGCATTGGTGGTTTAAAAGAGAAACTTCTCGCTGCTCACCGTGGTGGCATTAAGCTTGTCTTTATCCCACAAGACAACGTTCGTGACTTGGCTGAGATTCCAGACAATGTCAAAGAAGGTCTAGAAATTAAACCAGTGAAATCGATTGATGAGATTTTACCTCTAGCCTTAGTTGATATGCCTAAACCTCTTGCAAAGACACCGATTGTCAAAGCAACTGAAGGTGGCAAAGCTGCTCGTCACTAAGCGCTAGCAACTCGCAATAAATGAAAAAAGCCCTGTTTCGATAGGGCTTTTTTACATTCATGCTTTCACACTAAATATTTGAAAAATTTCATTCAAATCCTTCGCTAAGACAAGACTCAAGACAACAGCCACAACTTTTGATTGGATTACTTTTTCAAATTCGACATCAAGATCAATAATAACCCATAAGAAAGTCTTACAAAATTTGAATGCTATTACTTGAAATATCGCCCTCTATCCCACATATATAGTAGAGAGATATACGCGCTGTATGTTTCTTTATTGGTTCCAATCACGTGTAAAAGCGTGATGATCATTGGAACAAGATGGTCATCTACATCTCCAGGTAGATGACCTTTTATCGCAGTCCACAGGCTTTCGGGGCTGCGTTTTTTATGTCATGTTTTTAAAGACATGCTATTTCAAATTTAAGATGGTTTTCACCAAACCATCGATCACTTGAGCCATTTTGTCTAAGTTTAATTTATCCATAGTATCTTGCTCGGTGTGATAGTGCTTATTACGATAAAATGCAGTATCAGTGATCATCATCGCTGGCATATCAAATTGCCAATAATTCATATGGTCTGAAAAATCCACACCCTGAATAAATGACGGTGAAATCAAGCGTTCACATTGCAACTGCTTCAAAGACTCCATCGCCGCACAATACGATGAAGTTAAGTCACGAGACTGAATATTCCCCACCGATGCAATAAAATTCGTATGTGATGGATAAATCCATTTCAGTCCAACTGGATATTCTTGGGTGACTTTGGGATCAAAATAACCAATCATTTCCAGAATATACACACCTGAAATTTTATCCTTTTCCTTTGCTACCGATTTTGCATGGATAAAACTGCCCATCGACTCTGTTCTAAAATACGGCGGTTCTTCGAGGGTATAAAATACAAATTCAATATTTTGTTTTAAACGCGATTTTTCAGCCGAAAGAATCCGAGCAGCTTCGAGTACACCTGCAACGCCAGAAGCATTATCATCAGCGCCATGCTGCTCCTCAAATACATCGTAATGCGCGCCAATGATCACTCGATTGCTATGCCCTGCATTTAAGGGACAAACCACATTACGGTATGGCTGGCTGTTTACGGTATAGGTTTGAAAACGACAATTCACACCAAACAAACGCATCTGCTCACGAATCCAAGCAGACACGCGGTTTAACTCTTGAATGTTCTTATAGTTACGATATTCAGCTTCATTACCAATAATTTGCTCTAAATAGACTTTTAAATTATCCGGTTCAGCGGTTCTAATATTGTTGGCATACGCCGCAAATGAACACCATCCAAAAATTGAAAGGATTGCTGCCTGCTTGAGCAAAAATAATTTACCGTCCTGCCATGTTTTTTTCATTGTTATTATTCCAATTTTCATCTTTGATCTAATCTGCTTATGCTGCGTATTTAAACAGCAAGCAGAACACGATTTCAATTGCAAATTGTGTCTGAACATACAAAGTGCAAGCGAACCGTTATAATGCTCTTTTGTATACTTTCAGGCGCTGTATGAAAATTCGTATTCTGACAATCGGTCAAAAAATGCCAGCATGGGTTCTGACGGGTTTTGAAGATTATTTCAAACGTATTCAGCCTTTTGTTCAAACGCAGATCATTGAATTGCCTATGGCTAAACGTGGCAAGAACGACTCAGAAGCCGACATTTTAAAATACCGTCAAATTGAAGGTGACAGCATTTTAAATGCCATGAAATCGAATGAAGTGCTGATCGCCTTAGAAGTCGGTGGTCGAGAGTTCAGTACCGAAAAACTAGCTGAAACCATGAAAGGTTGGATGCTTGAAGGCAATGATGTGGTTCTAGCTATTGGTGGGCCAGATGGACATTCTGAAGCAGTACGTAAAGCAGCAGCATGGCATTGGTCTTTGTCTAAACTGACTTTGCCGCATCCTATGGTTCGTGTCATGCTCATCGAACAGCTATACCGCGCAATGAGTATTAACCATAATCACCCTTACCATCGTGCGGGTTAATCTAAACGGACATCCAGCATCAACAGCAAGCAAGCGTTGCAACAATGAAACAAACCGTTGAAATTATCCGAATTGTTACGCTGAATAATTTAGTGCATGATCATCATATTCCTTTAAACAACCAACGGCGACCGCGATGAATTTACAAACACTTCCAGGTTTATTTATTTCCCATGGCTCACCTATGCTTGCCATCAATCCTGAGCAAGTCGGTCCTGCGTTGGAACGTTTAAGCCTGAATCTTCCAAAACCGGAAGCCATTATTATCATGTCCGCACATTGGGAAAGTAACGCACTAGAAGTAAGTACCAGTGCCCGTCCTGAAACTTGGCATGACTTCCGTGGCTTCCCTGCGGAACTTTATGATATTCGTTATCCAGCGCCGGGTAACCCAGAGCTCGCAGAAGAAATTCTCCATTTGCTTGCCAATGCAGGGTTATTGGCACATGCCAACAGCACCCGTCCACGCGATCATGGCGTTTGGATGCCGTTATTGCATATGTATCCTGATGCTGACATTCCTGTGATTGAAATATCACTGCCAATGACCATGTCTGCGCAAGAGATCTATAAAATTGGACAAACGCTTGCACCTTTACGTGACAAGCAAATCCTGTTGATTGGATCGGGCTG
Organism: Acinetobacter sp. YH12052; assembly: GCF_013419835.1. Classification (NCBI taxonomy): domain Bacteria; kingdom Pseudomonadati; phylum Pseudomonadota; class Gammaproteobacteria; order Moraxellales; family Moraxellaceae; genus Acinetobacter; species Acinetobacter sp. YH12052. The sequence continues at coordinate 70,229 of NZ_VOZI01000004.1, read as the reverse complement.
TATTACTCATAACTTACGTGAGTTGGCTTGGGATGGACGTGCGGCAGCCGTGCCTGAATGGGCGTCTACATTCCGTAATTTTGTGGTCAATAAGCTCACTCATCAAGATTTTGATGCAGTTCTCGATTGGCAAAATATCCCGTTTGTACAACGCAACCATCCGACCATTGAACATTTTGCACCCATCTTCTTTGCGATGGGTGCAGGCCCCCGCTTCTCTATTGTTCACAGTAGCTTTAGTATGGGTTCGCTCGGTATGGATATTTATCGTTTTGATTAAACGTGGAAAAATGAGATAGATTGACTTATTCATAATTTATATTAATAAGTTAACAAATTATTATTTATGGATACATTTTGCTACTTATTTGAGCTGAATGTATTCATATTTTTTTAAAATGAATGGGTTATGCTACAGGCTGAAATTCACTTAGAACAGTTAGCGTAATGAAATTAAAATATTTAGCGATCGCCCTCTTCCCTTTAGCCCTTGCAGCATGTCAATCAAGCGATATCCAAAAAGCTGGAGATTTAGCCGTGAGCGTATTACAACAACAAAATGCTGATAAAACTTTAGCTTCATATCAATGGAGCACCACCACTGAAAATGCACCAAAACCTTTGGTTTTAAATTTTCTAGAAAATGGCACTTTGGGTATTTCAACCAGTTGTAACAGTATGTCAACCCAATGGAAAGTGGAACACAATACGCTTGTAACAGGCAACATTGCATCTACCATGATGGCGTGTCCTGATAATGCGATGAAACAAGAAGGACTTGCATCTTCACTCTTTAGTGACCGTAAAGCACCTTTTGTTTTAAATACTACAGATCCACAAAACCCAACGTTAACCATTATCTCTGCAACAGGTGAGAAAGTGGTTTTCACTGGAAAATTAACACCTGAAACTCAGTACAACTCGCAAGGCGAAACGATTTTCCTAGAAGTCAGTCCTAAAACTAAACAATGTACAGGCGTTGCTCCACAAACTTGTTTGCAAGTACGTGAAGTGAAATACGATGAAAAAGGCCTAAAAACACAAGTTGATAAAGACTGGACTTTATTTTACGATCAAATTGAAGGCTTTAAGCACACTCCTGCAGAACGCCAAATTATTCGCGTAAAACGTTTTGAACGTAAAAACCCTGCTGCTGACCAATCAAAATATGCCTATATTTTTGATATGTCAGTCGAACGTGAAGCCGTAAAAGGTACCTTGTAAGTTACAGCCTATAAAAACCGAGGTCATCGCCTCGGTTTTTTATATCTACAGTACGCTTTAGGATCTAGACTACCGATGAAAAATTTATTGTATTTTAGTATTTTATTCGGATTGTTTGGCTGTCAGAGTAATAGCGAATGGCGACCCAAACTTCAACACGAGACTTTTATCAGCCCAGCTTCAGATCAATTTCATCAAGTTTTACAGCACTATACATGGCAACATAATCCAACTGACAGCCGACAACCCTTTCTCATTAACTTTTCCGCACAACAGCTACACCTTTATGCGGGATGCAATTTAATCTCTAAACCTTATCATTTAAATCAACAGCATTTGAAGACTGAATCTTCACAACTGCAAACACTGATCGGCTGTTCAAAGCAATCAAATAACGATGTGCTGTTCAATCAACTCTTTCGCGATGTCAATCTAAAGCTACTTCAAAAGCAAAATGCCCTGCCTGAATTAATCGTGATGAATCGCAATCAACAGACCTATATTTTTAAAGGCATACAGCGAATTGCTGATTTACGTGATTTTGAAGCAGAACAATTAACTCAAAAGACGTGGGTTCTCGTAGAGAATAAGGCTCTACCCGCCCCAATAACTCTCACATTCAACAATGGCCGTATAACATTTTTTAGTGGCTGTAATCGCATTGGCCGCAATTATGATGTAGAAAAGCATACTTTGCGTTTTACAGGAGATGTAGGGAGTACCCTGAAGTTCTGCCCACAATTACATCAGCAAGAGCTTCATATAAAACGTTTGCTCAGCCAATCCTTAAATTTTCACTTCAACGTTATAGATAGCAAAATCCAACTTAGGCTCATGAACACTGAGCAACAATTCTATATATTCCAAGCCATTCAGCCATAAAAAACCGAGGCAGAAGCCTCGGTTTTCAGTTCAACTTACGTAGAACTTAGTAAACGCCTTGAGCAAGCATTGCGTCAGCAACTTTTACGAAGCCTGCAATGTTCGCACCATTTACGTAGTTCACAGTACCATCTTCTTCAGTACCGTATTTCACGCAGTTGCGGTGAATTTCTTTCATGATCGCGTGTAGACGCTCGTCAACTTCTTCGAAAGTCCAACCCAAACGAATTGCGTTTTGAGACATTTCAAGACCAGAAGTCGCAACACCACCCGCATTCGATGCTTTACCTGGTGCATAAAGAATTTTCGCTTCAACGAATTTCTCAACTGCAGCCAAAGTTGAAGGCATGTTCGCACCTTCAGCAACACAGATTGCGCCATTTGCAAGAAGAGCTTCAGCATCAGCTTCATCTAATTCATTTTGAGTTGCACATGGCAGCGCGATATCACATTTGATAGACCAAGGACGTTGACCTTCTAAATATTCAAAACCGTGCTTAGATGCAAATTCAGAAATACGGCCACGCTTAACGTTTTTCAATTCCATTACTTCAGCAAGAAGTTCAGTTGTGAAACCGTCTTTTACGTATACAGTACCTGCTGAGTCAGAAAGTGAAACCACTTTCGCACCTAAGTACATTGCTTTTTCAGCAGCGTATTGTGCAACGTTACCAGAACCCGAAATCGTTACGACTTTATCTTTAAAGCTGTCGCCACGAGTTTTCAGCATTTCCTCAGCGAAATACACAGTACCGTAACCAGTTGCTTCAGGACGCGCAAGTGAACCACCGAAAGTTAAACCTTTACCAGTGAACACACATGCTGTGTCGTTGCTTAATTTTTTCATCATACCAGCCATGTAGCCAACTTCACGGCCACCTACCCCGATGTCACCCGCAGGGATGTCAGTGTTAGAACCAAGATGACGGTATAACTCGATCATTAATGCTTGACAGAAACGCATAATTTCGCCTTCAGATTTACCTTTAGGGTCAAAATCTGAACCACCTTTACCACCACCCATAGGAAGTGTAGTTAAGGCATTTTTGAAAGTTTGTTCAAAACCTAAGAATTTAAGAATTGAAAGGTTCACTGATGGGTGGAAACGCATACCACCTTTGAATGGACCAATTGCTGAGTTGTATTGAACACGGAAAGCACGGTTAACTTGAGTTTGACCTTTGTCATCTACCCATGAAACACGGAACTGAATTGCACGCTCAGGCTCAACAAGACGTTCTAGCAAACCGTAGTCAGCATATTGTGGGTTCTTTTCGATGAATGGCCAAAGGCTCGTCATCACTTCTTCAACAGCTTGAAGAAATTCAGGTTGATGTTCATCACGTGTTTTAACGTAGTCTAGGAAGTCGTTAAGGCTGTTATATTTCAACACTTAATCCTCAGCAGATGTATGGATCAAAATTGATCACAATTTTGATCAAAGATATATTTTGGCGCAAAATATTAAATATCTTTTGTAACTAATCAGCAATAGTTTTTTTAAAAAATCTTTAAATTCTTTATAGAACAGCGATTTAAATTGATTAATCAGATATTTTAGTTATAAATACTATTACTTTTAGGAATATTTTAATGAATTATTTTGCTCATTTATGATGCATCTATAGACCCATTTTTGCGCACAGCAATTCATACTGAAACATGCTAGAATTCAACGTCCTCTTTGGTTTTTCTCTGCCTTCATTTGTACTCGCGACTACCCATGACTTCTGAAATTTCCCTCATCCAACAAATTGATGCCCTATTGCCACAAACTCAATGTGGACTTTGTGGACACCGAGACGGCTGCTTACCCTATGCCAAAGCCATCAGTGAAGGAGAAGAAGCCAATAAATGTATACCCGGTGGTCAACCTGTGGCAGATTCACTAGCAGCGTTATTAAATCGTCCACACTTAACAGCAGAAGCCAGCGTTTGGCCAATCCAAAGTGATGGACGCCCGCAACGGGTTAAAGCTGTGATTCGTGAGGATGAATGTATTGGTTGTACCAAATGTATTAGTGCCTGCCCTGTTGATGCCATTATTGGCTCAGGCAAATTGATGCATACCGTCTTGACGGATTTATGTACGGGCTGCGAACTCTGCATTCCACCTTGTCCAGTGGATTGTATCGACCTTGTCGAAGAGCTTGATCAAGTGCCATCTGAAGCCGCTCGAATCGCAGAACAGAATGATTTACGTCGCCGCTACTATGCACATATTCAACGTGAGGAAAAGCGCAGAATTCATCGTAAAGGCCCTGTTGTACGCGCAGAAATTGATACGGAACTTTTTGCCCAATTTTCGACCCAGACAGACTTGGTACCGGTCATTGAAGTCGTGGAAAAACCTACTACGCCAGTCGTTCAACTCGATGCAAAAACCACCATTGAACTTGCAAAAATTCGAACACAAATCAAAAAGTTAGAAAAACAACTGAGTGTTCGAGAAGATGCAAAAAAACGTGAATTACTCCATACGCTCACGCTACAACTAACACAACTGCAAGGGGCTTAATCATGACTGTTAAAAACATGACTAAGAAGCAAATTCAAACTTTTTTTGAACGCTTACGTGAGCAACGCCCCAACCCGAAAACTGAACTCAATTATAGTAGTCCATTTGAACTTTTAGTGGCTGTTACCCTATCTGCTCAGGCCACAGATGTCAGTGTCAACAAAGCCACAGATAAACTTTTTCCAGTAGCAAATACTCCTGAAGCTATTTATGCGTTAGGTGTTGACGGACTGAAGGAATATATCAAGACCATTGGCCTGTATAACTCAAAAGCGGAAAATGTCATTAAAGCCTGCAAGATGCTCATTGAGAAGCACAACAGCATCGTTCCGAATAATCGTGCAGATTTGGAAGCCTTACCCGGTGTCGGTCGTAAAACTGCAAATGTGGTGCTGAATACTGCTTTTGGACAACCGACCATGGCAGTCGATACGCATATTTTTCGTTTAGGTAATCGTACAGGATTGGCTGTCGGCAAAAATGTTTTGGAAGTCGAACACCGACTCGTCAAAGTCATCCCCAAAGAGTTTATTGTTGATTCACATCATTGGCTGATTTTACATGGACGCTATTGCTGCATTGCCCGCAAACCCAAATGTGATGAATGTATCGTGTCTGATGTATGTAATTGGCCTGACCGTTTTGACTTTGGCGCATTAAGACCGATTAAAACCACCCAAATTGAGGATTAATCTCTTCAATTTGGGAGTTGATGAAATTTGTAAGAATCAATTGATCAAATTGATGATTAATTTTTATCTTGTTCTTTCTGTTTTTTATCAAACTCTTGCTGCAGTTTTGGATGTAAGCGATATTGCTTAGGGTTCAGTTTAGCTTGCTCTGCTTCTTCCACTTGCACCTTACGCAACATTTTAAAGCTGACAAATAATAAGCCCAATAACACCGCCACAGCGATGATGACCATTATAACCAAAGCAAATTTCATAACAGATTCGCCCTAAAAGCCACATAAAAAAAGAGCCCCACTATGCAGTAGGACTCTTTGATTGTCAAAAATTCAAAAAAGTTGAATTATTTAGACTGATCTAAAATCGCGAACAAATCAGTTTGAACTTGATCGATTGGACGAAGACCATTTAATTTGTCATAAGTCGGTGCGTTTTCGCCAGAAGCTGCACGACCTTGGTAGAAACCAACCAATTGCTCAGTTTCAGCGTGGTAAGAACCTAAACGCTTACGAATTGTTGCTTCTTGGTCATCAGGACGTTGAACAAGATCTTCACCAGTTTCGTCATCTTTACCTTCCACTTTTGGCGGGTTGTAAACGGTGTGATATACACGACCAGATGCTGGGTGTTGACGACGACCAGATAAACGTTGAACGATTTCTTCGTCAGGTACATCGATTTCAATTACATGATCGATGCTGATCCCTTCGTTTTCAAGCGCTTCAGCTTGTGGAATCGTACGCGGGAAACCGTCGAAAATGCAGCCGTTGACACAGTCAGGTTGAGCAATGCGTTCTTTTACAAGACCAATAATAAGCTCATCAGATACAAGGCCGCCATTATCCATGACGCTTTTAGCTTGTAGACCTAATTCAGTACCTTCACGAATCGCAGCACGGAGCATATCACCGGTTGAAATTTGTGGGATATCGTAGCGCTTACAGATCAACTGAGCTTGTGTCCCTTTACCTGCTCCAGGTGGTCCGAGTAATATAATGCGCATAAAAAAACATCCTCATTTTAAACATTGTATATGACGCTATGTAGTGATCTAAACCCAAGATTCAGATCATCTTCCAGCATCTAATTATAAGAAAGCCACAAACAAATGTATTGTACCCGCGATAAAACCGGTTACACCACCCAAGACAATTAAAATCCATTCGTCTTCCTGAAATGCAGGACGTAATAGATTTTGAAATTCTTTCGGTGTTAGCTCACGAATACGGTCTCTAAACATTTGAAAGATTTTCTGTGCACGGCTCGCATTAAACGCAGGGTCGCATACAGGCACCATCGTAATTTCAATTGAGCGATCGATCAAGTCTGTCTTGAGTTTTGCGTACTCTTTTGGACCTAAAGACAACTGTAATGAGGTACGAACCAGTGGAGATTCCATAATTTCATTAATATGACGTTTCACAATGCGACGGGTCTTATCTTTCTTCCCGCCATACATCATTTCGGTCATGATGGATTTTAACGTAATTAGGTCTTCTGTGACTACACTTGCGAATACATCCGAAACTTCTTCTTGGCGTTTCATAAACGCCCCTTGAACATTGTACGTTCCAATACGTGGAATCACAGGTTTAATCCAAGGGAATTTACGATCTTTAGTTAATTCAAATAATTGCAAATACTTTACGGGGTGCGGCTCAATGGGATTAAATACCATCCAGATGGCAATCCAGTTGGTCAAAAAGCCCCAAATTGCTGCCCAAAATGGAACTGTCCAATGCCATGGCACCACAAACCAAACAACCATCTGGAAGATACCAAAGAACATCCCAATCAAGGCACTAATATGCCAAATAAAGTTGATTTCTTTTTGGCCAACTTTAAGGAACATCCGCACCATCAAGAGACGATCCGCTTCCATTTGACTCACCACCATTTCACGCATATCAACAAGTGACTCTACGTTCATGGTCAGTTCGGTCACGAGTTCTTTTAAGGTATTTGGTAGCTGTTTGTGTGCTTGGGCATAAATACGGCGTTTAATCGAATACGGTAGGTTTTCCCAAAGCACCGCATTTCGGTCTAGCATGACTTCATCAATCAAATGTTCAAGCTCAAAGCCAACTTGTTCACCAATGATGCGCGCCATGTCCTCAGGATCCATTGCATCCAAAAACTCGCGCAAGGAACCCAATTTAGACAATGTATTATCCGTAATAATGCCAGAAATACGTCCAGCTTTTCTTGGCACAATCCCCTGCCATCCCACGGGTAATGGACCTAAATGGAATCCCCAGAAAGTAATCGGGTAAAACACCATTTTCAGTGCCATCCAAACGTGTGCCCAGGTAACGAATGCGGTAACGGGGATAATACTCAGCACAGCCCAAAAATCGGGACGTTGCAAAAAGGTTTGCCACAATTCGTTAACGTACTCAAGCATGCATAACTTCCATATTTAATTTTATTCAGTGAGTGCGGTTATAAAATAAAGTTGATTATTTTCACTACAAACCAAAACTTAAAGTATATGAGATTTGTAGTCTCGGTTCGGTTTCCACAATCACATTACCTGATTTGTCTTCTAATTTTTCACCCGCACCCAAGCCTACACTAAACGTACTAATACGCTCGGCACTCAACATCACATAAGCAAGATCGATACCACCACCTAAACGCGCTTCATCTTCACCATCTACTTTCTTGGAGTCGATGTGGCCCGCATAAGCTCCGATATAATAACCATTTTTATCTTTGCCAGTGAGATGAACTGGGTGACGAAAGCCGACTTGCCCACCAGGTGTTTTATCATCGTTCAAGAAAACACCAGCTTTTGCATAGGCAATGCCATATGGGTTTACCCACTCACCATTCACGTGAATAATTTTTTGAGTAAAACCTGCTCCAACATTCCATGGTTGATAACCCTTACCTGTTAACTTTGCCTCAGGTAAAAATGAATTGTCATTGGCATGTGCGATGCTTCCGAGCATCATAAATGCAAGCAATGGATATAATTTATTCATTGTTTTCACAAACTTCCTTAGTATTATTTTTTGGAATATTCCTTTTTTATACGTTTCGACTTTAGCAGAATAATATGAACTGTTATACACAAAGCCCCATATTTTTCATGTCTGCAAAGTCAAAATATAGACTGCAATCACAGCAGAGTCTTTTTTATTTATCAAAAAAATGTCAGTTGCGCTAGAATATGCCTCTTCCGTTATTTTAGCTCTCAGTCTTTAAGTCGATCGCGTATGAAGCAGCATTATCCTTTAAAAAATGTCCAGCAAGAAAAGCGGATTTATCGTAATCGCGTGGTGATTTCGATAGGGATTGTCTCCTTCTTTATGCTGTTGCTTGTGGCACGATATGCATATTTGCAAATCAAAAGTTATGAGACCTTTTCGACTGCTGCCGATCAAAACCGAATTCGATTGCAACCGCTTGCACCTTCTCGTGGTTATATCTATGACCGTAATGGTGTGTTATTAGCGGATAATTATCCGGTTTTCTCAGCAACCATGAGCCGTGCGGATGTTGAAGACATTGATGATACGGTAGAGCGCCTAACGCCTCTGTTAGAACTGACTGATGAAGACATTGAACGTTTCAAAAGTCGGATTAAAACCTCTAAAAAGACTGAACGCGTTTCGATTAAACTGAATTTAAATGAAAATGATATCGCCCGTTTTAGTGAGGTGAAATATCAATTCCCGGGTGTCAATATAGAGACCCAAATGACTCGCTACTATCCACATGGTGAACTGTTTGCCCATGTGATTGGCTACGTAGGTCGTATTAATGACAAAGAACTAAAAACGATTGATAAAGATTTATACGCTGGCTCAAACCTGATCGGTAAAATTGGCGTTGAAAAATCATACGAAGAACTTTTACATGGTATGCCGGGAAATGAGTCGGTTGAAGCCGATGCCTTTGGTAATGTGTTACGACATCTAGGTCGTAAAGATCCGATTCGTGGTAATGACTTATATTTATCCCTAGATTATGGACTGCAAATGGTCGCTTCAGAGCAGCTTGCAGATCGACGTGGTGCAATTGTGGCGATTGACCCACGTACTGGGGAAATTCTTGCTCTTGTGTCCAGTCCTAGTTTTAACCCCAATTTATTTGTTACTGGCATTAGCAGCAAAGATTATTCTGAACTACGTGATAGCCTCGATCAGCCATTATATAACCGTGCTGTGCAAGGGGCTTATCCACCGGGTTCAACGATTAAGCCAATGTTTGGTCTAGGTGGTATTCATTATGGTCTAGTGGACTGGAGTACAGCCATTTCCGATCCGGGCTATTTCACGCTTCCGGGTGACAGCCATCGTTTCCGTGACCACAAAAAAACTGGTCATGGCTCAGTTAATTTACACAAAGCTCAAGTCATTTCCTGCGATACCTATTTCTATGTCTTGTCCTATCGTATGGGCATTGAAAAAATGAATACTTGGATGCGTCAGTTTGGCTTCGGTGAAAAAACCGGTGTAGATTTACCAAGTGAAAGTACGGGGCTATATCCAAATCCTGAATGGAAGCTCCGCACACGGAAGTCCAATTGGCTCAAAGGTGAAACGATTTCCGTCAGTATTGGTCAGGGTGCATTTACTGCAACACCATTACAACTGGCGATGGCGACTGCTATTACCGCCAATCAAGGCTCACATGTTACACCTCACGTTTTGCGTGAAAGTAAAGGCGCTAAGGTTCATAAAGTCCATAACGCCCCGAATGGTCGCATTCAATTTAATGGTAAGCCAGATGATTGGATTAAAATGCGTGATGCCATGATTGATGTGGTTCAAACAGGGACCGGTCGTGGTATTCGTACCCCAATGTATCAAATAGCAGGTAAAACAGGCACCGCACAGGTTAAAAGTATTGCCCAAGGTAAACGCTATAACGAATCTTTATTGACAGAGCGTCAGCTTGACCATGGTTTATTTGTTGGTTTTGCCCCTGCGGAAAAACCTGAAATTGCGATTGCCGTCGTTTGGGAAAATGGTCGTCACGGTGGTTCTGCTGCTCAAATTGCTAAACCAATGTTTGACTACTGGTTATTAACACGTAAAAAGAATCCAATTCGTCCTGCTAGCCATCAAATTAGCGGTGGTCTCATGACTGCGGGTCTAAAACCGAGTGAGTTACCAAGCGGCTCGAATATTTTATCAGCCGACCCAAATGCAAGCCCAACTGCACAGCAGAACAATAGTGCAAATACAACACCTCGTGCTGCCAGTGCCGCACATGCAACCGATGAGGAATAATTCATGAAAAATCAATTAAGAATCATTGGGGGTGAATGGAAACGCCGTCAACTGCCTTTTGCCAATATTGATGGTTTACGTCCTACACCTGACCGTGTGCGCGAGACATTATTTAACTGGCTCATGTGGGATGTTCAAAATGCCAAAGTTCTCGACCTGTGTACAGGTTCAGGTGCTTTGTCGTTTGAAGCACTCTCACGTGGCGCAGCAGAAGCCGTTTTAATTGAACCTGATCGCACCCAAGCGAAGTTTCTCATGGACAATTTAGAACTTTTAAGAGTTAGCAAACAACGTGCGCAACTCAAAAACATGACGGCACAACAAGCCATTCCTAACTTGAAAGACCAATTTGATCTGATTTTCTTAGATCCACCATATAGTCTTGATTTATGGCAAGAACTTGCTGAATTGGTCGATCCGTGCATTGCAGACAATGGTTTAATTTATATCGAAGCTGATCGTGATCTTGCTCAGTTAAAACTCCCGAGCAGTTGGCAGCAAATCAAACAAACCAAAGCTGGGACGGTGTGTGCAGGCTTATATAAAAAGGCTTAATGTAAATGCACACAAAAAAGGACGTCAATGCGTCCTTTTTTATTACTTGAAAATCATTAAACCTGTGGTCGAAGTGGACGCTGGCTGTTAAATCCACCTGTGGTTTTAGCTTTATCCACGGGCGTCACTTTTGGACGTTGTTGCTGTGGTTTTTGCTGCTGGGGCTTGCTTGTATTGGGTTTAGCCGAAGTCTGAGGCTTTGCGCTTGGACGCTGCACATTTGACGGATGCTGAGATGAAGAATTGTGTACATTCGGTTTATGCGCATTTGGTTTATATATATTGTCTGGACGGTTATTCGAATTCGGTCGTGGTGAGTTTGGTCGATGTTGCGGGCTATTCACTCGACCATATGAGCGGTCATAACGCTGACTTGAGTCATAGCGCTGTCCGTATGAACCACCATATTGATTTGCATAGCCATATTGATTCGAATGGTATCGGCCATCATCAAATGGCGCCACGACACACCCTGTAAATGTAACTGCAACCACAGATAGCAAAGCAACTTGTTTAAGCATGTGTAGCACTCCTCTTTGATGAAGGGCATTTTCACTTATCGAAATGAATTCAATCGGAAGTCTGTGTACATATGCTGTATTTAAACATGCATGTTTTATTCATCATTTGACATCCAATTTTGCTACATTTGCTCAGTCAGCCACATTTATATAGAAAAATTCACTACAATAGCGCCACGTATTACAAAGCTGTAATTTAATGACTTGGCTGATTTTTATTCTTGGTGCCATCTTTGCGGGATTCGTACAAGGATTAACAGGGTTTGCATTCGCCCTTATCGCAATGTCATTTTGGGTTTGGATACTCCCCCCACAAATAGCCGCACCCTTGGTGGTCTGCGCTTCAGTTTATAGCCACTTCATTTCATTATCATCAGAACGTAAAAGCATTCCGATCAATAAAAAAATCATTTATCCCTATTTAATTGCAGGAATTTTAGGTGTGCCGCTAGGTACCTATTTATTAGACAGCATTAATCCAGATACATTTAAATTGGTTTTGGGCGCTTTTTTAATGTTTTGGTGCCCAATTTTATTTTTTAATCCTAAATTTTCATTCATCCAAAAATCAGGGAAATGGGCGGATTCTAGTATTGGATATATTGCTGGAATCTTGGGTGGTCTTGGAGGCTTTTGTGGTGCATTACCCTCTGCATGGCTCATGCTGAAAAATACACCCAAAGCAGAACAACGCTATATTTTGCGACATTTCAATTTAGCCATTCAGCTCGTCACACTCATTAGCTATCTGCTACAAGGGATCATCCATCGTGAACATCTGCCCTATTTAGCCGTGCTGTTGGTAATTATGGCTTTTCCCGTGATTTTTGGTGCCAAACTTTTCTATCGTATTTCAGAACGCCAATTTAAGCATATCGTGTTAGGGCTATTATTTTCTTCAAGCTGCTTCTTGGTGACAATGAGTATCTTAAGCTGATAACTCAAAACCTAAAGATATTTGTAGAAATTATTCTAATAAAACGCCTTTTCAGTTAGACATTCACATCTTGTAACAATGACACAGTTCACATTTAAATAAAAATTAGCCAAATGGTAAAAAAGTAATTAATTTTTCTGACGAAAATTAATAGAATATTGCACCTCATAATTTTGCTTAAAATAAAACCATGAAAAAGTTCATCCTGCTTGCAGGTGTAACTCTGCTTAGCGGCTGTATGTTTGGCACGTCCAGCGAAATTAAAAAAGCTGAAAAACTACTCTCACATTTTCAGTGCAATAATATTGAAAGTTCACATATGACTCATAGCTCGATTACAACTTTCCATGAAGAAAAACTAGCATCAAGTAAACAAAAAGTCGTGTCTTATATCGATAGCTATAAGCAAGGCGAAAAGTTATTTCGTATCCCGCTCATCGATGTGGTTGATCAGCAATACATTATTTATAAGGCGGCATGTCAAAATCTGGGCGGTATCCATCCCGACTTTAATGATTAAAATCAATATAAAAATCTAAACAGAAGAATCTAAATAGAAGAATCTAAACATAAAAAAGGACAGCCGATGCTGTCCTATTTATTGGTTTGTTGGATTAATGATAGCGTGTATCGACACTGAATTTTTCAGGAAATTTGGCATGAATTTGCGCGTAAAAATCCATGATTTCAGCCATATCTTTTTCATAATCGCCTGTAGGATAAACAATTTTACCCACACCCGTTTTTTTCTGCGCATAGTCCATATAGGCTAAAGCAATCGGCACACCTGCTTGCATGGCAACATGATAAAAACCGGTTTTCCACTTCTCTTGTTTAGCGCGCGTCCCTTCAGGCGTTACCAACATGACTAATTTCGGATGTTGCTTAAATAAGTCAGCCATCAGCTCAACCATACTTTGACGTGCTTCACCATCTTGTTTTGGACGACGATTAATACCAATTCCGCCCATAGCACGTACAAAAGGTCCAAACGGAAATTTCATATAACTGTCTTTAATCGTGATACGAACATTTACCCCTAAAGCTTTCAGGGCAAGGCGTGCATAAAGTGCATCCCAATTACTGGTATGTGGCGCTGCAATCATGACACATTGGTCGATATTTAAATCCCAATGGTTATCAATTTGCCACCCCATTAAGTTCAGACTTTTTTCCGCTGTTTTTTCAAACACAATTTGCACCGACAGTTTTTTCTATGCCGCAGAGTTTAACAACGCAAAATAATTATAAAAGCCTATATTGTTTAGTTATTCACCAATTAATATATAAATGTCCTTTAGCGTTCACTTTTAGGTAAATCACCAATATTTCACTATTTACGAATTTTAAAAATCAAATGTCTGTTTTGATGTATTAACCAAACACACAATTGTTAACAGGAATAGGCTATTTTTCTTGAGCAATAAAAGTCACGCTTAGCATTATATTGGGTACATACGGTGTATAAATCTCATGAAAAAACTAATCCTCGCTCTCTGTATGGTCAGTGCAACCCTAACGGCATGTTCAAAGACCAGCAATGAATCTGAAACCGCTATACCACCAGATAATAATGTCATTGCTAATACAGACGCTGCCTCAGAAAGTCCGATTGCCACAGGTGATAACACCGAAAATGCACTTGATTGGGCAGGTGAGTATAAAGGAATTCTGCCTTGCCATGATTGCAAAGGGATTGAAACTGAGCTTGAACTCAAACTCAATAAAAGCTATGAGCTTGGCCAAGAGTTTTTAGGTAAACCTGTGAACACTGAAAATAAAGTGAAAGGCAGTTTTAAGTTTTTGCCAGATCAACCTGGGATGATTCAACTTGATGCCCAAGGCGACAATCGAATTTATTTTGTAGGTGAAAACTTTATTGAGCTTCGTGGTGATAAAGGTGAAAAATTGGAAATGCCTGAATTAAATTTCCAGCTCACCAAAAAGCTTGATTAGCGTTTTACTTAACATTTGTAGTCATAGTTAGTCATAAAAAATCCCCGCAAGTAGCGGGGATTTTTTGTTTAATCCAAATGTATCAACGGGTTAATTATTTTCCGCCAAATACATAAGAAAGACCTACACGACCACCAACTTCGCTACCACCTGCAACACCAAGAGCAGCGCTAAGTGAAGTACGGCCATCACTATAATAGCGAGCACACCTGCAAAAATTGGACGTTCAATAAAAAATTTTGACAGCATAGAACAAGATCACTTTCTGGTGGCGATTGGGCTTAAACACGCAATATTTTTCTTCAAATTAACATAGGCGAGTGGATCTTCCGTGACTGAAAATCAAAAAATTATACTTTTTCACAAAAATATTGTTTTTTCTTCATTTTTTCTCACAGATTTTTGTGTTTACCCTCCCAATTTTGGGATAGCTCCTAAACTCATCTAATTTCTATACTGCAGATATGACAATTTGAATAACAAGGAATTCGTGATGAAAAAAACTTTATTATGCTTAACTTTAGCAGGCTTACTGAGTGCATGTGGTGGTTCAGACAATGATTCTGGTAGTTCTGCTCCCCCACCTTCAAGCTCCCTAAAAACTGGGATACTGACCGATGGACCTGTGAGTGGCGCAACGTATACAATTAATGGCGTTTCTAAACGTACAAATGCTCAAGGGGAGTTTGAATATCAAGAAGGTGATGAAATCACTTTCCATATCGGAAATATTGAAATTGGCACAGTAACTGGTGCTGATCGTATTACCCCTGTGGAGTTAGCCGATGATGTAACAACACGAACAAATTTACTTATTTTTTTACAATCTTTAGATTCTGAGGGTGATCATGACGATGGTATTCAAATCCCTGACTCAGTGAGTCAACTCCCTGCAAACTCAATTGACTTCTCTAAACCAACAACAGAATTTATTACAAGCTTTCAACCTGTTCTACAAACAATAGAAGTTTTTAAAGATAAAGTCGTAGTTAGCTCAACAGAAGCACAAGCTAACTTTAACAAAACACTCCTCAAAGATATCGTTGGGGTTTGGTACGCAAAAAATGCTGAATCAGAAATCGTACTTCAAGTAACCTCAGACGGGAAATACCTGATTGGCGAACCTATTGTTAGCTCACCATCTGATAGTGCGAATGGCATGGAGTACGGTGAGTTATCGGTGAATGCTGTTGCTGGAGATTTATGGGCGCAATCTTCAATTGATACAAATGAAGATTGGGGCTTAACTGATTCTGGAAAAACACGTGATATGAAAATATCATTTGATGG
Source organism: Acinetobacter sp. YH12052 (assembly GCF_013419835.1). Lineage (NCBI taxonomy): Bacteria > Pseudomonadati > Pseudomonadota > Gammaproteobacteria > Moraxellales > Moraxellaceae > Acinetobacter > Acinetobacter sp. YH12052. The sequence goes on along the minus strand of NZ_VOZI01000004.1, from coordinate 54,414 downwards.
TACACAGTTAAAAATTTCTGAAGCTCAAAACCCTAATGAAAGTGCAACATTTACTAAAGTCCCTCAAAACAATTCGAGCATTGCAGGTGCTTGGAACTCAAGTTCAGGCAAGCAACTATTTGTTTTCAATCCGGATAATAATACCTATATCATGGTTGATGCTGTTGGGGACGATCAAGTGGAAGTTGGAGAAACGCCTTGTGGTGGACCAGGTATCGAATATGGTAAATATCGTGTTCAAGATGGAAAGTTATTCGTAGATAATATCCTGATCGATACAAATGGCTGTGCAGGCTTATCTGACAATAGTGCAAGCTCAAGCTCAGGTCTACCAGTCACGGTTAATACGACATCACTTACACTCCACGAACCAAATGAAGGTACATTTATACTCACAAGACCCAATATAGAAGGTACTACCACAAGTAGCGCAAGCCAATTCTATAAAGATATTGCTGGAACTTGGGAAATTGGACGCACCAATACATCTGCTGTTTTATTACATATTTTACCCGATGGACGTTATGCGCTAGGTGAAGCAGATGAAGCTGATGTAACAGGGCAACCTGGTATTGAAATAGGACGACTAAATTGGAATGCTTTAACTTCAGCACTGAGTCCAGAGATCTCACTCGATACAAATGGTGACTACGGGCTTTCACATCCTGACAATGATGGTCATCACCGCTTAAGTTATAACGGTACAGATCTAGTGCTGACCGATGTAGGAAGTAATAGCACCTATATTTTAACTAAAGTAAAACAATCATCAGGTCTAGTCGGCACTTGGCAATTTAATCAAACTCACTTGTTTGCTTTCTTTGACACAGGATTCTATTTCTTGTTAGACACCGAAGGTGATTGCGATAACCCAGGAATTGAATATGGTAAATATTCAATAACATCCAATACACTTGCCGTAACAGAAGTCTTATATGACACCAATGGTTGCGGTGGATTACATGACACTTCGGATAGCACTAAAGTTAATGCAACTTATAGCATCTCAGGAACAAGCCTGACCTTGCATCCGCAAGGCGAAGACCCTGTTACACTACAACGTAGTAACTAAAAACTCTTAGAAGCTGTCTAAGCTAGACTTAGGCAGCTTTAACCAATATGCTCAAAATGAATGGTACAGCCCATTAATAAATGCATGAGTTCAATTTGCGAGTTGCATTGGGTTTTTTCATAAATATTTTTAAAATAAGTGCGCACGGAACTGAGCGTAACCCCACAATGTTCCGCAATTTCTTCTAACTTACAACCATTCAACAACAACTCACACAGCTCAAACTCGCGTTTAGACAATTGATAAGCTTGCTGCAAATAGGCTTGTGACAAGGCATAGTGCTGATGCTTATCGGTCAGAAATACCGCAATTTGATGTTGTCCTGCATTTTGATGCTGCATATTTTTTAATTTAGAACAAGGTACGATAGTCAGCATTAATTGTTGTCCTTTCGCATCTGACAAAGACAATACACCGCCTACATTTGCGTTTAATGCCGACTGTCCCAACAACGCTGAATGTAATAATTGATCTAAACGACTTTGATCATAAGCATGTGTTTTTAAACGATTATACAAGTCCAAATCTAAACATGAATCGTGTTCCAGTATGCTTTGAGCTAAAGGGTTTGAATAAATCAAACTCAGCTGATGATCAAGCAAAATTACACCTGTTTTTAAATGATCGAGCACGCTATACAAACTTAAATTTTCTTGTTTAACCAAACTAAATTGACGATGGATTTGTAAGGCACGGCGCAAATGCACACCCAAATGCTTTAAAAAATCCAACTCTTTTTGTTGATACGGCGCTACATCTGGCGCACGGTGTAATCCCAAAACCGCCCAGCGATGTGAACCCTGATCGAGCAAAACAGCCGAGATATAACTAATTCCCGTCGGATTCAAACACCGTTCATAAAAGATATATTCATCACTTTCAGGGTTTTCCCCATAATGCGATAAATCCGAGCTCGCTACTTGGCCCACACCTAAATTTTCCCACAATACTCGGTGTAACTGCATGTCAATCACACGAATCCGCTCATCACGATAGGCATGCAAAGCTTCATCTGGAATATTGTGACTAAATAAAAAATCGTAACTTGGACTAAATTGATCTAAGGCAGTAAAAATGGCGGTTTTACTGTCTGTATATTGAACAATTTTTTCAATTACTTGCGGCCATAAATTCACATCTACAGCGGCATCATAAATACTGCCTATAATTTCGTGTTCTCGGTTATCCATTTTTATCCCCTTTATGCCTACTTCAATCTGCATTACATTTATTTAATCATTTGTTTTTCTTATTGTTCTAAAAAGAATAATGAGTTTTATTCACAAAAAAAAGGAGTTTAGATACATATTACACATTTAATGTGTAAATAAAAAATAGCTAGGTGATTTTGTCTTTTCATGTGTGCAATCTCTACATTACAAAAACTGCGCCATAAAAAAAAACCCCGTATCTGACGATACGAGGTTTTTGAAGTTTGGGTACGCTGAGGTTTACATCATACCGCCCATACCACCCATGCCACCCATATCTGGCATTGCTGGCTTGTCTTCTGGAATTTCAGTAATCATACATTCTGTTGTTAACATCAGGCCAGCAACAGACGCTGCATGCTCAAGTGCAGAACGAGTTACTTTTGCAGGGTCGAGAATACCCATTTCTAACATATCGCCATACTCTGAAGTCGCAGCGTTATAACCGAAGTTACCTTCACCGTTTTTCACAGCATTGATTACAACTGATGGCTCATCACCAGAGTTTGCAACGATTTGACGAAGTGGCGCTTCAATTGCACGACGTAAAATGTTAATACCTACATTTTGGTCATCGTTAGCACCAGACACACCTTCAAGTGCTTTTGCAGCACGTACAAGTGCAACACCACCACCTGCTACAACACCTTCTTCAACTGCAGCACGAGTTGCATGAAGTGCATCATCCACACGGTCTTTCTTCTCTTTCATTTCAACTTCAGTTGCAGCGCCGATTTTGATTACAGCAACACCGCCTGCCAATTTAGCAACGCGTTCTTGAAGTTTTTCTTTGTCGTATTCTGAAGTTGATTCTTCAATTTGAGCACGAATTTGAGTTACACGTTCAGCAATTTGCTCTGCAACACCTGCACCATCAACAATTACTGTGTTTTCTTTAGAAACAGTAACTTTATGCGCTGTACCTAAGTGCTCAAGTGTAGTTTGGTCTAAAGACATACCAACCTCTTCAGAAACTACAGTCGCGCCAGTTAAAATCGCGATGTCTTGAAGCATCGCTTTACGACGATCACCAAAACCAGGTGCTTTAACAGCACAAACTTTGATAATGCCACGCATGTTGTTTACAACAAGAGTTGCAAGTGCTTCACCTTCAACATCTTCAGCAATGATAAGAAGCGGTTTACCTGTTTTAGCAACAGCTTCAAGTACAGCAATTAATTCGCGGATGTTGCTGATTTTTTTATCAACAAGAAGAATGTATGGGTTTTCAAGTTCAGCTGTTAGTGTATCTTGTTTGTTTGCAAAGTACGGGCTGATGTAACCACGGTCAAACTGCATACCCTCTACAACATCTAGAGAATCTTCAAAGCCTGAACCCTCTTCAACTGTAATTACACCCTCTTTACCGACTTTTTCCATTGCTTGAGCAATAAGTTTACCAACAGTGGTGTCAGAGTTCGCAGAAATAGAACCTACTTGTTCAATCGCTTTAGAGTCAGATGCAGGTTTTGCAGTCGCTTTAATTTCAGCAACTACAGCTTTAACCGCGATGTCGATACCGCGTTTAAGATCCATTGGGTTCATACCAGCAGTAACTGATTTGATCCCTTCATTTAGGATTGCTTGAGCAAGTACAGTTGCAGTTGTTGTACCGTCACCCGCGATGTCGTTGGTTTTTGAAGACACTTCACGAACCAGCTGAGCGCCCATGTTTTCAAATTTGTCTTTTAACGTGATTTCTTTAGCAACAGAAACACCATCTTTAGTGATGTGCGGCGCACCGAAAGAACGGTCGATGACAACGTTACGGCCTTTAGGACCTAAAGTCACTTTTACAGCATCTGCAAGTACATTTACACCCGCGATCATTTTTGAACGCGCTGAATCACCAAATTTTACGTCTTTAGCTGACATGTCTAACTCCGAATCTTTTTAAAATTGTTAACAATTTATGATGAATAAAAGGGTCTAAATGCGTGTACGAAACTTAAGCTTCAAGTACCGCTAAGATGTCAGACTCTTTCATAATAAGAAGCTCTTCGCCTGCTACTTTTACTTTTGTACCGGCATAAGTGCCAAACAATACGTTGTCACCAACTTTAACGTCTAATGCACGTACGCCATTGTCAGTTACTTTGCCATTACCTACAGCGATTACTTCGCCTTGAGCAGGTTGTTCAGCTGCTGAAGTACTTAAAATAAGACCACCAGCAGTTTTAGTTTCCTTTTCAACACGGCGAATCACAACGTTGTCATGCAAAGGACGAATATTGCTCATAGTTAACTCCAGACTAAGTTTATTTACTAGATAAAAGACGATGACATTTTGATTTCCATAAGCCATCGACAAAAAATAATTTAGATGACACTTTTGTGGGGATGGAAAAAAACCCTTCAAGGGCAAAATTTAATTTTTTTCATTTTTTTGTATTTTTTTTCTTCAAAATTTAAATTTAAAGGATTAAAGCTCATCTAAAACATGAGTGCTGAGATTTTCTTCAAATATTTTTAACTTTGAATGATAAAAATAATGTCGCACATTCATCTGCTCATCAATGACATTAAAACTGTTGGCAAGGTTATCGTGTAGGCGATATGACGTTGCAGTTCCAGCATGAATATCCCAAACTGGATGCGCAGCACCTAAAGCATAAATCTGATTGAGGTCATAGCTGGCTGGAACATGTAAATGTCCATGCAATAAACCATTTAAACCGTGTTGACTCCACTGTTCGAGTGCCAAACGCCCTTGAACAGGACAATCTTTCACACCATGCTGGTCATTGGGCGGCGTATAAAAAGGTTGATGCGCTATGATTAATTTCACTTTATTGGGCGGCGCATGTTTAAGTAATTCCTCGACATGATATATTTGCTCGAGCGATACATGCCCTCGCGTATGGTAACGACGGCGAATACTATTGATCCCAATTAAATAAAAATGCTCGGTTTCCAGTACATTTTCCATGGCACCAAAAAAAAGTTGATAACGTGCAAAAGGGCTAAAAACACGGTTCCATAAATGATATAGCGGAATATCATGATTCCCCGGCACAACGATATAAGGCAGCTTTAAGCTTTCTAAAAATTGCTTACATGCATAAAACTGACGATAACGCGCACGCTGGGTCAAGTCTCCACTGGCAACCACGGCCTCGATACGCTGTTCACGACAAAATTGCTGAATAGCGCGCATACACTCTGGCTTTTCAGTGCCGAAATGCAGATCAGACAGATGCAGTATCATGTGGCACCCGTATCTTTAAGGCTTGTTTTTGCACTCGAATTTTAAGCGGCGGTTTCATTTCTACAATCTCACCATCCACAGCAACGGTCATTTTTTTTCGTTGGGTATGTATGGTGACTTCATCAGCGGCAAAACTATACACATCTGGTGCATTGTCGATATTGCCACGGATCAATTGCCATAAAATTTTAAATAACGTTTTCTTATCACTTTTTGCGACCACCACACCTGCAACTTTACCTGCCTCTGCATCCTTAGCAATTTGCAAGTTTAAATCGGCCAATTGCAATTGATTATTGCCAAAAAAGATCAAGGCCGTTTTGACTGGATAAATATGATGATCCACTTCGATTTCCAATTTTAACTCTTTGCGATCTCGAATCAGCACATCCAAACCTGAGGTATAAGCATGCAATGGAAAACGACCAAACTTTTGATTATAAAACTCTCTTTTTTGTATAAATAATGGATACAAGCCTAAACTGGCATTGTTTAAATAGATATGTTCGTTGATTTGCGCCACATGCACCTGTCGATTAGTGCCTGTCGCAATCACCTGTGCTGCTTGAATTAAATCGAGAGGAATATTGAGTACGCGCGCCACATAATTAAATGTGCCCAAAGGTAAAATCCCCATTGGAATATCGGTATGCATCAACCGATGAGCAACTGCATTTAAGGTTCCATCACCACCCGCAGCAACGACAACGCCCAAATTATCTGGGTCTTGGTGGCGTGCAAACACCTTGCTCATTAAAGTATCGAAACTGGCTTCCTGCCCAAGCTCAAAAGACTGTATTTCGAAATCATGATCGGATAATATCCGCACAAGTTCCTCATAGACTTCATCTTTGTTTGCAGCATGAAATCCTGATTTTTTATTATAAATAATAGATAAAGGCTTGGCTTGTTTAATCACTTTTTATACATCTTGGCCGCTTAGTTTTGTATTTTGTCGAATTTAACAGCAAATAATAGCGCCTTTATGTAAAAATCGAATTACCACCATTTATTTAATCAATAATAATTCTCAAATATCAAATACATGCAACCTTTTGTTTTTATTTAAAATAAATATATAAAATATTGTCCATCACATTAATAAATAAAGTTAAAATTCGCCATAAAATCTATTAAGTTATTGTATTTTATTTATATTTAACTTAAATAGCATTAACTACCAAAAAAAATCTACCACTTCTTTAGTCTTATTTTTTTTATGATTTTATGCTTTAATACAGCCACTTTTTTTTCATCTTTTATCTGCATGATGTAACCCATGATGCAGATTATACTTTGTACGGTTAGTACATTTTTGAGATAGGCCTCACCATGACCCAAGTGAACGCACCAGAATTCGTTCGTCACCCTAAGCTCATTGCTTGGGTGGAAGAAATTGCCAAATTAACCAAACCAGCAAAAATCGAATGGTGTGACGGTAGCGCAGAAGAATATCAACGTTATATCGACTTGATGATCGCTAACGGCACTATGCAAGAACTTAACCAAGAAAAACATCCTGGTTCTTACCTTGCTAATTCTGATCCTTCTGACGTTGCTCGTGTTGAAGGTCGTACTTACATCTGTTCTGAAAAACAAGAAGATGCAGGCGCAACAAACAACTGGGAAGCTCCAGCTGAAATGCGTGCTCGTCTGAATGGTTTATTTGACGGTTCAATGAAAGGCCGTACTTTGTACGTAGTTCCTTTCTCTATGGGTCCTTTAGGTTCTCATATTGCTCACATCGGTATCGAACTTACTGATTCTCCTTACGTTGCTGTAAGCATGTCTAAAATGGCTCGTATGGGTAAAGCTGTTTATGACGTACTTGGTACTGACGGTGACTTCATTCCTTGCGTACACACTGTTGGTGCTCCGCTTGAAGAAGGTCAAAAAGACGTTGCTTGGCCTTGCAACCCTGAAAAATACATCGTTCATTACCCAGAAACTCGTGAAATCTGGTCTTACGGTTCTGGTTACGGCGGTAACGCATTGTTGGGTAAAAAATGCCTAGCTTTACGTATTGCATCTTCTATGGGTCGTCAACAAGGTTGGTTAGCTGAACACATGCTAATCCTTGGCGTGACTAACCCACAAGGCGAAAAACACTACATCGCAGCTGCATTCCCTTCTGCTTGTGGTAAAACAAACTTCGCGATGTTGATTCCACCAGCGGGTTACGAAGGTTGGAAAATTGAAACTGTAGGTGACGATATTGCTTGGATCAAACCAGGTGAAGACGGTCGCTTATATGCAATCAACCCTGAAGCTGGTTTCTTCGGTGTAGCACCTGGTACAAATACCAAAACTAACCCGAACTGTATGGCAACACTTCACAAAGACGTGATCTATACAAACGTTGCTGTAACTGACAACGGTGAAGTATGGTGGGAAGGTCTTTCTAAAGAAGCACCTGCTAACCTAACTAACTGGAAAGGTCAGCCACACGTTGCTGGTGAAAAAGCTGCGCATCCAAATGCTCGTTTCACAGTTTCAGCTGGTCAATGTCCTTCTATTGATGCTGACTGGGAAAATCCAGCAGGTGTTCCAATTTCTGCATTCATCTTCGGTGGTCGTCGTGCAGACACAGTGCCTCTAATTTCAGAAGCATTTGACTGGGTTGACGGTGTTTACAAAGCTGCAACTATGGGCTCTGAAACAACTGCTGCTGCTGTTGGTCAACAAGGTATCGTTCGTCGTGACCCATTCGCAATGCTTCCATTTGCGGGTTACAACATGGCTGACTACTTCTCTCACTGGTTAGAGCTTGGTGAACAAGTTGCTGCTAAAGCTGAAGCTGCTGGCAACAAACTTCCTGGTATCTACAACGTGAACTGGTTCCGTCGTGATGCTGAAGGCAACTTCGTATGGCCTGGTTTCGGTCAAAACATGCGTGTTCTTGAGTGGATCATTGACCGTTGTGAAGGTCGTGCAACTGCTGTTGAAACTCCAATTGGCCGCGTACCGACTTACGAACAATTGAACTGGACTGGTTCAGACTTCACTAAAGAACAATTTGATCTTGTAACTTCACAAGACAAAGAACAGTGGATCAAAGAACTTGAGAGCCACACTGAATTGTTCAACAAACTTGGTGATCGTTTACCAAAAGCACTTAAAGCACGTCAAGACGAACTTTTAGAAGCTGTAAAAAAATCTGCTTAATCGGCCTTTAATTTCCCTCCTTTAAAAGAGGGATTAAGGAAGATTTAAAAGACCGCCTTGCGCGGTCTTTTTTTATATCAACTAAGCCACATCTTGAGCTTTTTGCTTTATTCGTATTACCATTAAGTATTCATTCAAAACATCAACTTCAGCTGCACTGAATTGCAAATATAACTTTGTCCGTCTTTGCAAAATATCTTCAGAACTTCTCGCCCACTCCTGCTCAACTAAATAATCCACTTCTTGAGCATACAAACCATGTCCAAAGTTTTGACCCAATTCATCAATCGAAGTTAAATGATTCAGTAAAGCCCAAACACGTGTTCCATAAGCATGTGCCCAACGACTGGCCAGGCTACTCGAAACACCTCGCACTTTTTGTTGGATTTCAACCATCAACTGCTCGATTGATTCTAAATTTTCCGCACCGGGCAATGTTGCATCAGCAGTCCAAGGTTTGGATCGATGATGAAAAACCGTTTTAAGTTGATCTAGCGCCGCTTCTGCAAGTTTTCGGTAAGTGGTGAGTTTGCCACCAAAGATTGAAAGTAATGCAGCCCCTTCTACATCGGTCAGTGCCAAGGTGTAATCTCGCGTGACTGCGGCTGGATTATCTGACTCATCATCACACAGCGGACGCACACCTGAATAAGTTGAAATGATGTCCGTTTGCGTCAATTGAGTTTTAAAGTGATCATTTGACACATCAAGCAAGTAATCGATTTCTTCCTGGCTTATCTTTACTCGATTTGGGTCTGCGTGATATTCACGATCTGTCGTGCCGATCAGTGTAAATTGTTCTAAATAAGGGATCGCAAAGACAATGCGATGATCATCATTTTGCATAATAAAAGCTTTATCACTGTCAAAGAGCTTTGGAACAATGATATGGCTACCTTGTATCAGCCGTATACCATAAGGTGACTCTTGCTTTAACCCCTGTTTTATAAAGTCAGCAACCCAAGGACCTGCCGCATTCACCAATACTTTAGCCTGCACATTTTGCAAACCCTTAGCATTTTTTAAACATACCTGCCAAATACCTCCCTTACTATATGCATTTAAACATTCTGTTCGAGTCAGAATCTGTGCACCATATTCGCGTGCTTGTATCGCATTGAGTACAACCAAGCGTGCGTCATCCACTGCACAATCGGAATATTCGAACCCTCGGGTAAATTTGGATGCTAAAGGACTATTTTCCAAGTCAAATTCAATACCATTTGAGCCTGCAAGCTGTTCTCGCTTACCCAAATAATCATAAAAGAATAATCCAGTACGAATCAGCCAAGCCGGACGTAAGTGCGGTTCATGTGGCATGATAAAACGCATCGGTCGAATAATATGAGGGGCTTTTTTAAGCAGAACTTCGCGTTCTGCCAGTGCTTCACGTACCAAACGAAATTCTTTATGTTCCAAATAGCGCAGACCACCATGAATTAATTTGCTACTTGCAGATGAAGTATGGCTCGCGAGATCGTCTTTTTCACAGAGCAAAACACTTAAACCCCGCCCCGCTGCATCACAGGCAATACCAACACCATTGATTCCACCACCAATGACCACCATGTCATATATTAATTGTTGTTGTGTATTCATCGCTCCCTCCCGCTATGTCTTTTTATTCAACAATGCTTCGTTTTCTTTGCTTTATTATTTTTCTCATTGATCATGCTTTTTTGATCAAGTACCTATTTTGATCAAGATATCTGTACGCTGAGTTTTTTATATCCTTCAATAAATGAGAAGTTATATTTTAAATGTACGTTTAAAAGCTTGCTGGCTCAAGCATGAAATCAATCATTTTAAAGTCAGAACCTATATTCAAAGCAAACATAATTACAAGCAGTTGATTTGTATTTTTTTTTCAACCTAATCTTTTTTAAAATTTTATTTCAAGCTTTTATATATTGCATGTTCAGCTGCAGAAGCCTTCAGTTTTGATGTACCCCGTTTATGCACTTACAGATACCATCTTTGGTGGTACTGCAGAATTTTTTGCCCTAAGTTTCAAAGAAGCTGGCTATGAGACATGGTTCTTCATCTATGTAACCATCATGATTTTTATTTCATTATTGGTCTACGTCTTTATGAAAGACACCAAACACCATTCCAAAATTCAAGAGCATTAATTCTACCCAATTAAGCCTCGGAGTTATTAATCATACTGATTAATAACAGAATATATTTCAAAGCAAAGCCTCAATTGATGAGGCTTTGCTGTTTTCATTTAGTCGTGAAAAATCTATCTGGTCAAAAAATTCGCATCTTATAGACTAAAGTCGCATGATTTTCTGCGACAACAGGAGTATAAATTAAATAAATATAGTTCCATCTCCCATTTCGACAAAATATATTGATTTAAACTTTTCCCAAAGAGTTTAAATGGATATGTTTTGCATTCATTCCTTGGAGAATGATGTGTCAAACTCATCTGAGCCAGTTGTTCCTGAACAATTGGATAGAAAAACTCGTGTCAAATCTATCCTCGGCGGATCTGCCGGCAACCTCGTTGAATGGTACGACTGGTATGTCTACGCTGCCTTTACCCTTTACTTTGCACCGCAATTTTTCCCTGACGGTGACAATACTGTAAAACTCTTACAAGCAGCTGCAGTCTTTGCACTCGGTTTCTTAATGCGTCCAATCGGCGCATGGGTCATGGGTATTTATGCGGACCGTAAAGGTCGTAAAGCAGGTTTGACGCTGTCTGTATCGTTGATGTGTGTCGGCTCACTGATGATCGCATGTGCACCAACCTATGATTCTGTAGGCATGCTCGCACCCGCTATTCTACTTTTAGCGCGTTTACTCCAAGGCTTAAGTGTTGGTGGTGAATATGGTTCTAGTGCGACCTATTTGACTGAAATGGCAGGTAAAAACCATCGTGGCTTCTTCTCAAGTTTCCAATATGTCACACTGATTTCAGGTCAGCTATTGGCACTTTGCGTTTTAATTATCTTACAACGCAATTTCTCAGAACAAGCTTTAACTGAATGGGGCTGGCGTGTTCCGTTCTTCATCGGTGCATTACTCGCTATTGTGGTGTTCTGGATTCGTCGCGGTTTAGTTGAAACTCAATCCTCTAAAGAAGCTCAAGAACAAGCTAAAAATGGTGGTCCAAAATCAGGTGCTTTAGCGTTATTTACCAAATACCCTAAACAAGCCTTCACTGTGATCATGTTGACTGCCGGTGGTACTTTAGCGTTCAACACTTTTACCACATATTTACAAAAATATTTGGTCAACACGTCTGGCTTTGAAAAAACCACAGCAACTGAAATTACCACTGCTGCAATTTTCATCTTCATGCTTTTACAACCTGCTGTCGGTGCGCTTTCAGACAAAATTGGTCGTAAGCCAATTATGATTACCTTTGGCGTGCTTGGTGTGCTGTTTACCATTCCAATTTTCAATGGTATCGGTTCTACGACTAACCCAACCACAGCATTTATGCTTTGCATGAGCGGTATGGTGATTGTCACTGGTTATACTGCGATTAATGCTGTAGTGAAAGCAGAGTTGTTCCCTGCACACATCCGTGCCTTAGGTGTTGCATTGCCTTATGCCATTGCAAATACACTCTTTGGTGGTACAGCAGAACTTGTGGCTTTGAGCTTCAAAAATGCAGGCCATGAAAACTACTTCTTCTACTACATTACATTCATGATTGGTTTATCTTTAATTACCTATGTCTTCATGAAAGATACTAAAAAACATAGCATGATCACTGACGATTAATTCGCTCAGCCCTGCTATTCCACTTAAGCTCATCAAAGCCTATTTTGATGAGCTTTTTTTATCTGCATTTCCATCTATTTAACGTTTCATCTGTATCAAAGATTTAATCAAACTTCTTTGGCTTTCTTGGTTTTCGCCATCGAGTCGACAGACGGACTATGGCATACTGAACATACAAATACACACGGCGAATGAATGATGAAAAATATTTACAAAGTTTTAAGTTTGGGTATTGTTGCAATGTCGATGGCTGCTTGCCAAAGCACCCCACGTGCTTTTAATGGTCAAACGGGCTTTCAAATAGAGTCCAAATCTGCAAATAGCGCAACACTTGCATATACTTTAGCGGGTCGCCAAAACCAACAACTGGATGCCAATAAATTACAACGTGCTTGCCAAAAAGTATTAAATACGCAAAAGACCTATAAATTACAAATCTTAAGCGTGAACGAAATTGCAAATCCTGCTTTGGAAAATACCCAGTACGGCCGTCAAATTGGTAATACACGTGCGAACTTTGGACTGTCAAATACTCCAGACCTTCGTAACTCTGAAAACTTAGGCGCGCGTGATGCACTCGATGCTCGCCCTGCCACCTTACGTGTGGTTCGCTATACCTGTTCTTAATCAAATTTGCTGTTCAAAATATAAAAAATAAGACGCTTTAAGCGTCTTATTTTTTATGGGTTCAATATTTATAGGGTTTTATAAAAACTCACATTACGAAACTCAGGTGATTCATCCAAATCAGGCCATGTCGTCGCGCTTCGTTCATCGAGTTTTTCATATTTAGGATGACTAAAGTTTTTCACCCGACTATCAGCCACCCACACTTCTGGAGCAAACTTTAAAAACTCATCCAAAAAGAAACGGTTGCATTGGTCATATAGCACATCGGCAGCCAATAAAATATCGACTTGTTCGGCTTTATACAGATCGTCTAAATATTCGAGTTCAACATTATTCAGCTCAGCATTCGCACGGCAAGCATCTAGGCTTACTTGATCGATATCACAGCAGATCACGCGTTTCGCCCCTGCCATTTTCGCGGCAATCGCCACCACGCCTGAACCTGCACCAAAGTCCAACACCACTTTATCTTTGACATGATGCGGCTCTGCCAACAACCACTGCGCCATTGCAAGCCCTGAAGCCCAACAAAAGATCCAATACGGCGTATCATTCCATATACGGCGAATGACTTCATCATCCAATTTATCGGTTGGAAATACCGGTGGGATCAACCATAGAGAAATAGGTGTTTCAGGCAACTGTTGAGCATGTAATTCACAATGCGGAATGACTTCATGCAGTGCTTTAAGGAGGTGCTCAGGGGCTTTGCGGAATTGGAAAGTACAGCTCATATTAAGCCTTGGAGATGATTTTATTTGAATTTATAAACGTATTAGATACGCGACATCGTCATCTGCTGCTGTGCGAGACAGACCTTAATCGAATGAACACTGTTTCTGCGACACCATTAATCAAAAGACTGATTATGTCGAGTTCAGCAGATGACAAATGGTTTTGGTTACTTTTGCCGAAACAAAAGTAACATACGAGCTTCTTACATTTATAAGTCACAACGGTAAGACTCCGTTGTGACTTTAAGATCTTTTAATTAAAAGATTAACCCAACGCTTTTTCAGCAGCTTCAACAGTTTGACGAATCAACGTTGTAATGGTCATAGGACCTACACCACCCGGAACAGGTGTATAAGCAGAAGCAACTTCTTCAATACCCACCAATTGGATATCACCTACACCACCGCCATTACGTGGATGAAAGCCAGCGTCAACAACCACTGCACCCGGTTTGATCCAATCTTTTTGAATCAATTCAGCTTTACCTACCGCACCTACAATAATGTCCGCTTGCTTTACAAAATCAGCTAAGTTTTGAGTACGTGAGTGGCAAGTGGTCACTGTTGCATTCGCTTCAAGTAGCATCGCAGACATTGGTTTACCCAAAATTGCAGAACGACCCACAACAACCGCATGTTTACCTGCGATTTCAATGTTGTTTTCTTTTAAAATGGTCATGATGCCTGCAGGAGTCGCAGAACCATATGCTGCTTCACCCATTGCCATACGACCAAAACCTAAGCAAGTTACGCCATCTACGTCTTTTTCAAGAGAGATCGCATCGAAACATGCACGCTCATCAATTTGAGCAGGTACTGGGTGTTGTAACAAAATACCGTGAACATCTGGGTTTGCATTTAATTTTTCAATTTCAGCAAGTAATTGTTCAGTTGTGGTTTCTTTAGGAAGCTCAACTTTTAATGAATCCATACCAACACGGCGGCAAGCATTCCCTTTCATACGTACATAAGTTGCAGATGCACCATCGTCACCTACCAAAATAGTCGCAAGAATTGGGGTACGACCAGTTTTCTCTTTTAGCGCTTCTACGCGAGTCAACAAGTCAGCTTCAATTTTCTTCGCCAATGCACGACCATCTAAAACTAATGCCACGGCACTTCTCCAAGTGATGATATGAATCAATTTTGCACATAATACATGATTATTTTAAATTTTTTACCTTGTATGCTGCTTTTATGCGCATACAGATGAATCTGCTATTGTTTTTTTTTCAGAGCTTGCTAATATACGCATCAACAAGACGCGGCGGGGTGGCAGAGTGGTCATGCAGCGGACTGCAACTCCGTGGACGCCGGTTCGATTCCGACCTCCGCCTCCAATCTTGTTAAAGCCCGAGTGGTGAAATCGGTAGACACAGGGGATTTAAAATCCCCCGCCCACAAAGCGTGCCAGTTCGAGTCTGGCCTCGGGCACCATTCTTCTACTACTGAAGATGGTGCAAATAAAGAACCCAGCGAAAGCTGGTTTTTTTATGCCTGTAATTTGCTAAATCTAATTCTCAATAGAATTCTATAAGCATTCGCCAACCTGCTCTGCTTTCAAAATATTATCCAGCAGAGCGTAAATAACCTTCCAGATCCTGTTCCAGTTTTTCCTGAAAATGAATCGGCTCAATGATCTTTACATACGGTAGCCAGTAACGTACCAGTGGCAATAACTGCATTTCATGACGAATCTGACAACTAATTAACAATTCTCCAGACTCTGATTCCTGTTCGATCTGCTGTTCCGGAAATAAACGGCGCTCTTTAAAAAATACCGTGACTTCAGGTTGCACCTTCATCAAAACCTGCTGTTTTTGCTGACCAAACCAGATGCTGTCTTCATCTGCCAGCATTTTCAGAACTTCAGGATCATGCTCAAAGCTTTCATTTTCAAAAACCAGTTTGACTTCCTGCAACTGACTTAAACGATAAGTTTTGAGTTCAGCTTCAGTGACACCAGCCAGATACCAGATGCCATGATGATGAATCAACCGGTATGGCTGGATGATTCGTGCTTGATCGGAATATTGCAGCTCAACCTGCTGCCGTTTATAGATCGCCCCTGCAAGCAGCTTGAAATGCTCGGCAAACTGTTTGGCATCTTCAAAATAATAGCCTTTTGCCGAAAATACCTGATTTGCCCGCTCATCCAGCAATTCACGAATAAAAGACATATCCAGTGCCGGATACAGCTCACTGATTCCGGACAACTGTGCAAAATTCTGGATATCCTGTAACTTGAAACGCCCTAAATATGAAGGCTCAAGATAATAGCGTTTGGTATTTTGATCCTGTATGAGCGGTAAATACGCATTCAGACGAACAAAATCACGCTCAATGGTACGGGTGCTGACCTGAAATTCTCGTGCCAGCTCCTGTACACTTAACTGATGCCCTATATTAAGTTTGGTTAAAATATTTGCCAAACGGTCTGCGAGGCGCTCATGCGTTGACGCATTGCCCTTCATAAATACCCTCTTCGTGCCGCTTGTGCAGCACAATGAATCATTTGCTTAGAATTTTTAAATTATGGGAAAATTATACAGCCAAATAAAAACGAGATTAGAGTTATTCACTTCAACTTAAGGCTAATAGGCAAGGTGTTTTTTAAGATTTTTTACGACGTTTGTAATGAGGTTTCGGTGCTGAGTGGCTCAGCCGTTCCATATAGCGTTCCAGATGCAACATGGCTTGATACAGCTTGTGTAAATCGGAACGAAGTAACTGATTACGGATAATCGCTTTATGCAAACGCTTCAATGCACGAAAGCCATGTTCATGCGTATAAGGGGTGGACACTATCTTCATAATATACTTCCTTTTAATACGTGACATTTCATCAAATACCAAACAATTTAGTCAGATTATATTTAAGCGCTAATTTACTCCTCAGTTTTGACAGGTTGTGTCGAATAATCGACACTTTTTACCGTTTTTTAAAATTTATACTCCTATTTCAAGCAATTAATTTAAATTATTTATCGTTTTTTATGCAAAATAAAAGCCAACAAAAGTTGGCTTTTAGTATTTCTATCACAAGAATAATTAGATGATTTCCACCACAATCTTACCGATATGTTCACCTGTATCCATCGCTGCATGCGCATCCTGAATCTGGTCAAACTTGAAGGTTTTATAAATCATCGGTAAACATTCACCTTTTGCCCAGAGTGGCGCCACATGCTCTTTCAGGCCTTGGGCAATTTCAGCTTTCTCAGCCGTATTGCGTGCACGCATAGTAGAGCCGGTAATGGTCAAACGCTTCATCATGATTTGACCCAATTTTACCTCCTTAGCCTTAGCACCACCCAGGAATGCGATATACACCAGACGACCATCACGACGCAGCAGATTCAGGTTTTTCTCCAGGTACGGTGCACCTACCATATCCAAGATCACATCTACACCAGCATTATCCGTGGCTTCATTGATGACCTGCTCAAAGTCTTGGGTCTTGTAATTGATTCCTGTGGTCAGATGTGAAATCGCCTGGATTTTTTCATCACTACCTGCTGTCGCAAAGGTTTTGATGCCTAGAGATTTACATAGCATTAAGGCCGTGGTCCCAATCCCGCTGGTACCGCCATGAATCAGTACAGTCTCTCCTGCCTTAGCCTTACCCATCTGGAACACATTTGCCCAAACAGTGAAAAAGGTTTCCGGAATCGCCGCAGCCTGTACAAAACTCACACCTTCAGGAATGTTTAAAGTCTGGCTTTCAGGCACGACGCAATATTCTGCATAACCACCGCCATTGGTCAGACCACAGACTTTGTCACCTACTTTAAACTGGCTTACTTCACTCCCGACTGCAACCACTTCACCGGCAACTTCCAGACCCGGTACAGGAGTCACGCCCTTAGGCATTGGATACAAGCCCTGACGCTGCAAGATATCCGGACGGTTAATCCCGAAAGCATGTACCTTAACCAGCACTTCGTCTGCTTTAGGTTCAGGGATGGCAACCGTTTCATAAGCGAGTTTCTCTACACCACCCGGTTCTGTAATGATGACTTGTTGCATGCTTTGTTGCATCATGGATTCTTTCCCTAATATTCACGTTTCATATTTTTCGAACTTATTTGAACATAGAAATGCTATGGATTGAAGCAGCATGGACTTATGTATAATCAGCTGCCTATTTAGTAAATTGATATAAGACCACTGATGACAATAATTACAAAAGCGAAAACCGAGGATATCGACGCTATTCTTGAAATCTGGTTCCAGGCTTCTTTAAAGGCGCATGATTTTATTCCTGCTAGTTATTGGGAAAATCAGCTACTTCCAATGCGAGATTTATATTTACCCTTAGCAGAAAACTATGTCCTTAAAGAAAATCATACGGTGCTTGGCTTTGTTTCGTTATTAAAATCGGAAAATGTATTAGCTGCACTTTTCATTGATCCTGAGCAGCAAGGTGCTGGCTATGGCCGCCGTTTGGTTGATTTCTTAAAACAGCAATGTAATCAGCTGCATTTAAATGTCTATGCTGCAAATACATCAGCAGTTCATTTTTACCAAAAGCAGGGTTTTAAGGTGATCAATCAAGGAATCGATGAGAATACCGGTCAGGCTGAACTCACTATGAGCTGGTTTAAATCTTAATTTTGAAATGATGAGAGCAAATTCATGTCAGCAGTCATCCCCTACAATGAAGATAATTACAGTGACTTCGAATGGTTTGAAGGCTTTGCTGTGATCCGTTTCTATGCTGACTGGTGCAAGCCCTGTGTACAGAATTTTCCGGTTTTTGAGGAACTGGCAGCACAATATGCTGGGCATAACCCAGAAATTAAGTTCGGTAAAATCAATGTCGATCAATCACCGATTCTGACCTTACGCTATAATGTCTATGGCTTGCCTTCCACTCTAATCTTTAAAAATAGCCAGATTATTCATCGTATTGCGGGTGTGAAAAGCTTGTCTGAAATGAAATCTATTTTGTCTCAAGTTCTGAATAAGTCATCCGATTCCGGCTGATTCAAGCGAATCAATCTTTTATTTAGCAGATTGATCTGACATCTGCACAAACTGCATCAGGAATTTGCGTACCAGCGGCAATACAAGCAGAATCAGTGGAAATGCCACCAGCCATGACAGCCCCCAAGCATGTAACCATAGCGAGATAAACGCATCGCTCCAACCTTTATTCAGCAGCATATTAAAGCAGGAAATCGCACCGCTCATAATGCCGGAAAGGATTAAGGGCATTAACCAGTTCAGATGTTTTGGGTGAAATTTTGGGAGATTCTTTTTCATAAATGACCTTTAGAGTACTTACTGTTCTTCACTTTGGGCTTTCACTGTCTGTTTTAAGGATTTCATAAACTGGGCAAATTGCGGCATGAATTCCTTGAAGAGTGGCAACTCTTTATTTTCCAGCATGACTTCACTAAACAGTTTTAAGCCAATAACAAATGCTTTGGTACTTTCCTCATCTAGCAACTGACTGGCTTGAAGTTTTTCCAGTATTTTAAAGATGTCATCGTGATTACCCACCTGAAACTGTAGCTCCTCAGTATAGGTTGATGGATTACCTTGGGCATCAGCCAGATGTTGAACAGTCACTTCATAGAGATGTTGTTTCATGTCCTGCTCCTACAGTTGACGGATATTAATTGCAGCCTGTTCAATCTGGGCAGCAATATCACTGATCTGCTCTGGACGAAGTTCATTTTGCAGTTTGAATCGTAGTGAAGCTTTCAGGCTTTCCATTGAATTATGGATATCGATATAGCGCTCATCTTCTTGAATGCGGCGACGGGTTTCAAAACGGCTAAGAACTCTTTGTAGAGTTTCCTGATTATCTTTCAGATGCTCACGACCTTTATCAGTAATGTGATATTGCTTACGTTCATCCACACTCATGATCACTTGGGTATATTGCTGTTCTTCAAGATAGTTAATTGTTGGGCAGATCGTACCTGTACTCGGCTTATAGTTCCCCCCGACCAAAGCAGCAACATCTTTGATAATGTCATAGCTGTATTTGGGTGCTTGGGCAATAAAATGCAGCACAAGTAGTTTCATTTCACCTGCTTCAAAAAGGCGTTTACGAGGTTTTGGAGAGTTTTTTCGCTCTTCTTTTAATGCAGTATCAGAAGTTCTAGACATACAAAAGATATATCTTAAATTTAATTAAGATATATCTTATCATAGATAATATTGAATTTATTTCAAGTGAAGCAATAAAAGTTAAATTTAAGAAGAAAAATAGGCACGAAATACTTGTGAAAAACATCCTTCCTTATAAAGCCATTTTCTCAGTTGAGATTACAACAATTAACTGGGAACCTTTTGTATAGTTACTGTCTTATCTAAATGTATAAAAATAGATGATTTATAATCTTAGTCCCTTAACTTAAATTTTAACTTTTATATTCTCGTACCATCCGATCACTGACATCTTCCGGATAGCAAAGTGGTGCATAACCTCCAGCACGGTTATAAGCACTACGCTTGCCGCAACGACTACCATTACGCGCTGTATTGTATGGACAAGGACAATTTCCCGGATAGCTTTCAATCGACTGTTGAATAATCTTCTGTTTAATTGCTTCCGCACTTTGGCTACTCTGCTTGGCTTCAGCTCCAAAAGCTGCACATAGTCCAACTAGTAAGAATAATTTTTTTATACATCCCCTCCACCTGCGGAGCATTGTATAAAGCTACATATAAATTGAAAGATCACATTTTGAATAACCGAATGATTTTCAAACAATCAAAATTCAGGCAATAAAAAACCCGCCTTACAGCGGGTTTATCTTAAAATCAGTCCAGTCTTATAGGCGAACCAATTCCACAATTTTCTCAGCCAGTTCTTCAACTGCATCGGCTGTGTAAGTCACATCTGTACCTTCTGCAAGGTCAGTAATCACCACCACACCTGTTTCACGTACAAGTGCAACCTGTACATCAGTCAGACCCGCTTTCGCAATTGCAACTACACCTTGCTGAATCAACAGGCTTTCAAGTGCTTGAGCATTTTCCAGTGCTTTCGCAGTTACAGTGACCGCAGCAGGTTTTTGACCTAAACGTGCAGCACGCGCTTCAGCAGTTACAGGCTCGTTGTGTGCAGTCCATTCAACCGCAGACTCAACCATACCCGCACCAACGGTCACGTTGCTTAAACGGTCAATAAAGATGAATGAACCTGTGTAACGACTGTCTTGGTAACGGTCAAATACCACTGGCGCATCAAACTCAATCGTTACATCTGCAATCGCATTCAGTTCAAGCTGTTCAACTTCCGTTTTTTCCAATGTGTTTACATTGGTACGGTAGTTGATTTTCGCAACTTTCGCAGGAATAGTTTGTGTACCAAACTTCACGTTATACAGTTTGCCAACCACTAAAGGCGCATCTGTCATCCATACCACAGAGGCACGTGCAGAACGTGAAATGAGTGGTTGCTCGCCCGCTTTTACCAACACGTTACCACGTGAAATATCAATTTCATCGTTCAGTGTTAAAGTTACCGCTTGACCTGCAACAGCATGGTCTAAGTTACCGTCAAAAGTCACGATTTCTTTAACAGTCGAAGACTTACCAGATGGTAATGCAGTAATGGTATCGCCAACTTTTACTTCACCAAGTGCAATCGTACCGCAGAAACCACGGAAGTCGAGGTTCGGACGGTTTACATATTGAACAGGGAAACGGAATTCGTGCTTGCTCGTATCATGCGAAATTTCAACAGTTTCCAAAGTCTCCATTAAAGTCTGACCTTGGTACCACGGCGTATTTGGCGATTTGTTTACAACGTTATCACCATTCAACGCAGAAATAGGCGTGAAGATAATGTTCGCAGGTTTACGGTCGCCCAATTGGTTTACGAACTCATTGTACTCTGCTTGAATTTCATTGAAGCGCGCTTCAGAGAATTCAACCAAGTCCATTTTGTTCACTGCAACCACGATATTACGAATACCCAAAAGACTCGCAATAAATGAGTGACGACGAGTTTGCGTTTGAACGCCATAACGCGCATCAATCAAGATGATCGCTAAATCGGCAGTCGACGCACCAGTTGCCATGTTACGTGTGTACTGCTCATGCCCTGGGGTGTCAGCAATAATGAACTTACGTTTTTCAGTAGAGAAATAACGGTAAGCCACGTCAATGGTAATCCCCTGCTCACGTTCGGCTTGTAGACCATCTACAAGTAAAGCCAAGTCAGGTGCATCACCCGTAGTACCGACTTTTTTAGAGTCACGTGTTACGGCTTGCAATTGATCTTCATAAATCAATTTTGAATCGTAAAGTAAACGACCAATTAAAGTCGATTTACCATCATCCACGTTACCGCAAGTGAGGAAACGTAGAAGGTCTTTATTTTCGTGTTGTTTTAAATACGCCAAGATGTCTTGGCTAATTAAATCTGATTGATGAGACATTGCTCAAAGCTCCACATATTCTTTTGAAATCGGTTTCTGAATCTTTTTAATCCCTCTAAATCTCCCTTTAAAAAAGGGAGACTTGGCTCCGTTCTTTCTCGGGAGTTCCCCCCTCTTTCGTAAAGAGGGGGTTAGGGGGAGATTATGAGATTCTTAGAAGTAACCTTCCTGCTTTTTCTTTTCCATCGAACCTGCTTCGTCATGGTCGATCATACGGCCTTGACGTTCAGATGTGGTGGCTAAAAGCATCTCTTGGATAATTTCCGGTAAAGTTGTTGCAGTTGATTCAACCGCACCTGTAAGTGGGTAACAACCTAAAGTACGAAAACGCACCGATTTCATTTGTGGCACTTCACCTTCGTTCAAACGCATACGCTCATCATCAACCATGATCAGTGTACCGTTACGCTCAACCACTGGACGTTCAGCAGCCAAGTACAAAGGAACCAATTTAATATTTTCGAGGTAGATGTATTGCCAAATATCCAACTCAGTCCAGTTAGACAATGGGAATACACGAATACTTTCGCCTTTGTTTACTTTACCATTGTAAAGATTCCAAAGTTCAGGACGTTGGTTTTTAGGGTCCCAACGGTGTTTGGTATCCCGGAACGAGTAAACACGTTCTTTAGCACGAGATTTCTCTTCGTCACGGCGCGCACCGCCAAAAGCCGCATCAAACTGATATTTATCAAGTGCTTGTTTTAAGCCTTGAGTTTTCATGATATCAGTATATTTTGAGCTACCGTAATCGAACGGATTCACGCCTGCGTCTTTACCTTCTTTGTTTTGATGCACGATCAAATCAAAGCCATGCTCTTTTGCCATGTTGTCACGGAAAGTAATCATGTCTTTAAATTTCCAACCCGTGTCTACATGCAGTAGCGGGAATGGAAGTTTGGCAGGATAGAATGCTTTTAAAGCAAGATGCAGCATGACCGCTGAATCTTTACCGATTGAATACAGCATGACTGGGTTTTCGAACTCAGCAGCAACTTCACGGATGATATGAATACTCTCAGCTTCAAGCTGTTTAAGATGAGTAAGTCTTTCCTCATTTAATGACATGGACAACACCAGCTTAGAATATGTGTACTTATTACACTTTTAAAGATATATATACATTATAGTGATTAAGCTTTCATAACGATTGCTTGTTTTGTGATATTGATATTCTTATTCGTCATATACAGATTGTCTGATACTGCTTATCAATTTTAATTAATTTAATACAATAGACTTATCAATTTCATTATTATTCTAGTCCGAGATCCCTAAGTTTACGCAATTTTTTATCAATTAACTAATCGCTAAATCCTCTAAACAATCGGTATTCAAACTCGCTCAAAGTACCTAAAGTAGCTATATCACTCTCCAATAGTTATTGATATGCCATATAGTCACTATACGCTTGAAACCTTAAAGTCGCTGATTGAAGCAGCAGGTCTTGCTGGCTATATTTATCAGCATTCTTCACACATGCTCGTGCTCCAAGAAGCCTTGAATGATGACGGCAGCCCGCTGAATAACTTTATACAACATGAGCTGAGTGCTGACCAAATTGGCCTTCAGTTCGGCCTACGACTTTTGGACAATAAACTCGAGTTTTTGATTGGGGTGACTCACAGTAACCAAGATCGCGGCTACGAAATTGGCGCAGGCAATTTAAAGGCCGATCAACGTGCATTTAATCTGCTCTATGCGTTTTATAATTTTCCCAAAGCATTTTACTTAATCCACTTCCCGCTCGCAGCCAATAGCACCCAGTTAGAGGAAGAGATCGAAAAGCAATTGTTTCAACTTGAAAGCATGGGCTTTTTAGACACTGCGATTAAAACCAATCCGATGGGCGAACAAGTGAAGTGGATGAAAACCTTTATTGTTCAAGCGGCTTTAGATATGAAAGTACGCATTCAAACTTCATTGTTATAAAAACGGTTAAAGCCACCTAAAAATAGCTCTATTGAACTCTAGTTCAAATCTCCATATGACATCGAAAGTCACGGCAAAGGGCTCAGCACTGCCGTGTCGACTGTAATTTTACATTTCATAACATTGTTTTCTGTGCCGTTTAACAGGCCATTTCTCTCCCTTGAGCACGACCACTTATATATCTGCAATTAGACTGAAAATTTGATTGATCACAATGACTTAAATCTTAAATGGGTAAAGCAGAAATACTATTAACTTTAGATTTAGATAACCCTGACTTAATTGATCAACTATTTTTAAAGAAAAACTTAGTAATAGCTCACATAAAAGCCGACTTTTTGTTAATCTGATCTGTAATTTTTTTACACAATTTCGACAGATAATGTTATTTTATTTAATGAAAAAAATTCGGCCAGAATTATTTTTTTTGATTTTTTATAAGCATAAATATAGAGATAAATATAATGTGGGAATTGTTTACTCACCCGTCTAATATCGTGTTTAGCATCAGTCTCTGCTTAATGTTCTTGTTTGGACTTTTTGAGATTGTGTTAACAATTTTAGGGGGGGGTTCTCAAGGCTTCTTAGATCAATTCCTACCTGAGGATGTTGGTCATAATGCAGAGCTAGGTGTAGATGCCGATGCAGGTATCGTGACACGTGTGCTCGATTGGTTGTATTTGGGTCGTATTCCACTGTTTGTATGGCTCATCATTTTCTTATGTGTCTATAGTTTGTTGGGCTTTGCTATTCAAGCCATCGTTAACCAAATGACCAGTATGATGTTCAGTGCATGGATTATTGCACCAGCCTGTATTTTTCTGTGCATGCCCTTCGTACGTTTTAGCGCAATGCTCATTGCCCGTATTTTACCGCAAGATGAAACAACCGCCATTTATAGTGATGAATTGATCGGTAGAACGGCCACGATCATTTTGGGTGATGCACGACCACAGTCTCCTGCTCAAGCCAAAGTCAAAGATCAACACGGATTGACCCATTATATTTTGGTTGAACCTGAACAAGATGAAATTTTCAGCCAAGGTCAATCAGTGGTTTTAACCCAAAAAACAAATGTAGGCTTTCAAGCCACCATGCTCTAAATTTTGAATGAATTGATGCTCGATCAGTTCTTCAAACAACATATAAATACATTTAACGCGTCATACGTTCAGCAAATCTCGAAGTCATGATGAGTCAACAAAATACTGATTTTTAAACCAAACTTGTTAGCACTTTAGAGGGTTAACTTGAACTACAACAAAAGAGATAAACGTCCATGTTAGACATTATTCCAAGCGGTATCCTTGTTTCAGTCGGGATAATTTTTGCCGCACTTATTTTTATTGGTTTTATTATTGCTCGACTTTATCGTCGCTCAAGTAAAGAAATTTCATTTGTGCGTACAGGCTTCGGCGGTGAAAAAGTGATTTTAGGTGGCGGTGCTATTGTGCTTCCTGTGCTGCATGAAATTATTCCAGTCAATATGAACACCCTACGTCTTGAAGTACGCCGTGCAGATGACCAAGCGCTGATTACACGTGACCGTATGCGTGTCGATGTGATGGCGGAGTTCTATGTCCGTGTGAAACCAACCGCGGATTCGATTGCGACTGCTGCACAAACGTTAGGTCAAAAGACCATGTCGCCAAATGAGCTTAAAAATTTGGTCGAAGGTAAATTCGTTGACTCTCTACGTGCAGTTGCCGCAGAAATGGCGATGGAAGAATTGCATGAAAAACGTGTCGACTTCGTTCAAAAAGTTCAGCAAGTGGTGTCTGAAGATTTACATAAAAACGGTTTGGAACTTGAAACCGTTTCATTAACTGGCTTAGACCAAACAGGCTTTAAATACTTCAACCCACAAAATGCGTTCGATGCTGAAGGTTTAACTAAACTGACAGAAACCATTGAAGACCGTCGTCGTAAACGTAATGCGATTGAGCAAGATGCAGATCTTGCAATCAAGACCAAGAACTTAGAAGCAGAACAAGCACGTCTACAAATTTTGCGTGAAGAAGAATATGCAAAACTGCAACAAGAACGTGAAATTTCAGTTCGTCGTGCAGAACAGCTTGCAGAAATTGCATCACAAGAAGCTTCGAAAAAACGTGAAGCCGAAGAAGCGCGTATTGCTGCTGAACGTGAAGTTGACTTAAAGCGTATTACTGCTGCACGTGACGTTGAAAATCAAAATATTCAAAAGTCACAAATTATTCAGCAAGCCCAAGTGGAACAAAAGAAAACCATTGAGTTGGCTGAGCAAGACCGTGCCATTGCTATTGCAGAAAAATCTCGTGCTGAATCTGAAGCTAAAGCGCATGCCGATCAAGCCCGTGCTCAAGCGGTAAAAGCCGAAGAAGAAGTCATTACCGTTCGTCAAATCCAACAAGCTGAACGTCAAAAAGCTGTTGAATTGGTCTCTGCGAAAGAAAAAGCGGAGAAAGATGCGATTGCCATTACTGTCGCGGCAGAAGCAGGTAAACAAGCAGCAGCAGATGATGCAGAAGCTATCCGTATTGCAGCTGAAGCCGAAGCTGAAAAAGTTCGCTTAAAAGCCAAAGGTGAAGCTGACGCAAAAGTTCTCTTGGCTCAGGCGATGGAAAAACAATACCAAGTTGATGCTGAAGGTACACGTGCAGTGAACGAAGCAAACAACGTATTGTCATCTGAACAGGTTGAAATGCAAATTCGTTTAGCGATGCTGAAATACTTACCTGAAATCATTCGCGAAAGTGTGAAACCAATGGAAAACATTGATGACATTAAGATTTTGCAAGTAAATGGTCTAAATGGTGGTCATGCAGGTTCTTGCCAAGGTGATGCTCACCACGAAGGCAGCGGTAATGTTGCCTTGTCAGACCAAGTGGTGAATAGTGCCCTACGCTACCGCAGCCAGGCCCCACTGATTGATAGCTTGATGAGTGAGCTTGGTATCCAAGGTGGCGATATTAACGGTTTAACTCAGAGCTTAAAAACCAGCAAAAACTAAGTTTTTGATTGAGATAGGGCTCCATCAAATCTCTTTATTCAGAAGTGATTGCTTGAGCAACACATTCTAAATGAATTAAAAAAGCAGTGTCCGCACTGCTTTTTTTATGGCTTAGATACTTGTACTTATGGGCATACAATCTCCCAAAGAAATGAACAACATTTTCTGTCTTATCAGAGCGCTTTTAATGGTTTCTGACATTTATATTTCGCATCACAGCCTGATGTTAAATCAATGAACAAATGGCGTATTTCATAAAAATACTCATTTAGAAGCTATAGAGCAAACAGCATAAAATTATGAAACAAAATATTTAAAATCAATTAATTGATATATCCTTCTCATCTTACAGAATAAGATATTTACTTCTATATATTCAGCTCGATAACATTTTGTTCTATCTATTGTTTTTATAAAACTTGGAAATTGCTTATTAAATTGAAAATAGGGCCTAACAAGGTTTTTGCACTTCAAACCATCAACTAAAAAATAATAGCTGACTATAGATGTATATGCTCATGTAGATTTTCTTAAAAAAATTTCATCACTGAGATAGCAAATTTCACCAATTTTAAAGCTCCCCTTCTCATATTCCTGATCTACCATCCTTTGTATAAGGCTTGAGAAAATTACAAATAAAATAATTTCTATTGAAAATATTAGGCTTCATCCAAGTAAAAAAGCTCTTTGATGATAAAGATCCATTAAAAATCTCAATTAAATTAGTTATTTTCCCTAAAATCAATATACTGCACGCTATACGAAATTATTTTTAAAAATCATAAACCTATGACCATCCCCGCAATCATCACATATTCGGATTATTATGTGTTCTTTACATTTCATAGTTATTGAACAACCAATATTCCATCCGTTTATGCAGCGTCACTGCACCCCAAAGCAGAACACATAGCCATGCCCTTATGGCTTTTGCATAGCGGCTGAAATACGCTTTTTTTGCGTAAAAAAAAAGAGAATCCGAAGATTCTCTTTTGATGTTTAAGTATGGCGATTAAACCAAACCTTTGCCTTTCAGCACTTCGTACATGGTCGAACCTAATTCAGCAGGACTACGGGTATAAGCCATACCCGCTTTTTCAAAGGCAGCGAATTTCTCTTCAGCTGTGCCTTTACCGCCCGAAATGATTGCCCCTGCATGCCCCATACGTTTACCTTTAGGTGCAGTTACACCCGCGATATAACCAACAACAGGCTTAGTTACATTCGACTGGATATATTCAGCTGCTTCTTCTTCTGCTGTACCACCAATCTCACCAATCATGATGATCGCTTCAGTTTGCGGGTCGTCTTGGAACAGCTTTAAGCAATCAATTTGGTTCATACCCGGAATAGGATCACCACCGATCCCAATACAGGTAGACTGACCTAGTCCCAGCTTGGTGGTTTGCGCTACAGCTTCATAGGTTAACGTCCCTGAACGCGAGATAATGCCGATTTTACCTGGTTGATGAATATGCCCCGGCATAATACCGATCTTACATTCACCTGGGGTAATAATCCCTGGACAGTTCGGACCAATTAGACGTGCATTATTACCATAGGTTTCTAGGTAACGTTTAGCTTTTAGCATATCGAGTGTAGGCACACCTTCCGTAATCACAACGATCAGCTCAACACCTGAATCAATCGATTCAATAATTGAATCTAGGACAAATGGTGCCGGTACATAAATCGAGGTTGCCGTTGCACCCGTTTCACGTACTGCTTCTTTCATGGTATTGAATACGGGCAGATTCAAATGTTGTGTACCGCCTTTACCCGGCGTCACACCACCGACCACTTTTGTGCCGTAAGCAATAGATTGTTCTGAATGAAATGTGCCGTTTTTACCGGTAAAACCTTGTACCAATACTTTAGTGTCTTTATTAACTAATACGCTCATGATCTCTACTCCCTTAGCCTTTTACCGCAGCAACAATTTTTTCTGCAGCATCAGCCAAGCCATTTGCAGAAATCAATTTCAAACCTGATTCATCAAGTAATTTTGCACCTAACTCTGCATTGTTCCCTTCTAAACGAACAACCACAGGTACAGTCACATTTACTTCTTGAACCGCTGCAATAATTGCTTCAGCAATCATGTCACAACGTACAATCCCACCAAAAATATTAATTAATACACCTTGCACAGAACTATCCGCCAAAATGATTTTAAAGGCTTCAATTACGCGTTCTTTGGTCGCGCCACCGCCTACATCTAGGAAGTTTGCAGGTTGACCACCATAGAGTTTAATAATGTCCATGGTTGCCATCGCTAGGCCAGCACCATTGACCATACAGCCAATATTGCCTTCTAAGGCAACATAGTTCAGATCAAATTCTGATGCTTTCAGCTCACGCTCATTTTCTTGCGTTTTATCGCGTAGTGCTGCGATTTCTGGTAAGCGATATAAAGCATTTGAGTCGATACCAATTTTTGCATCCACACATAAAATCTCGCCATTTTCACGTACGGATAACGGGTTAATTTCAAATAAAGCAAAATCATTTTCAATAAATGCTTGATAAGCCGCAGACATGATTTTGACAAATTGATTCACTTGACCATCTTTTAGGTTTAAAGCAAACGCCACTTCACGTGCTTGGAATGGTAACAATCCAACCAGAGGATCTACTTCAACTTTAATAATTTTTTCAGGCGTTTCTTCTGCAACTTTCTCAATTTCAACACCGCCTTCAGTCGATGCCATAAAGGTCACACGACGGCTAGAACGGTCAACTACAGCACCTAGGTACAATTCACGCTCTACAGGATAGACATCTTCAGATACCAAAATACCGCTGACGGGTTGACCTAATGCATCTGTTTGATAAGTGACTAAGCGTGAGCCGACCATTTGGTTCACATAATCAGTGGCTTCTTGTGCAGATTTTACAACTTTAACGCCGCCCGCTTTACCACGACCACCTGCATGGACTTGGGCTTTTAAAACTGCAAACTTACCACCCAATTGCTCAAAAGCTTTGACTGCTTCTTCTGCGGTTGTTACAAATACGCCTTCTTGGACTGGCATACCATATTTTTTTAATAACGCTTTAGCTTGATATTCGTGTAGATTCATTGAACAACCTTTTACTCTTTTTTCGCTTTGTTATGACCCATTAAAGCCCAGACATCCGTCAAAGCAGCTTTAACCTTTTTAAATCTTAAAATATTTCTTATCTTTATTTTTAGATGATTATTCAAATTAAAACAACCATCTGAAACAAAAAAGAGCGGCCTAAGCCGCTCTTTTTACATCTTATTTACGTTTACGCTGAATCGCGTGAATTGCACGTCCATCGACTGCAAGTGCAGCTTCGTGAACGACTTCAGAGAATGTCGGGTGACCGAAAGTCATTAACTGTAGGTCTTCAACACTTGATACAAACTCAAGTGCGATCATACCTTGGTGTACGATGTCAGACGCTGCAGGTCCAATCACGTGCATACCGAGTAGACGATCTGTCTTCGCATCAGCAACAAACTTAACAAAGCCTGCGTTTTCACCAGCAGCCATTGCACGACCATTTGCAGCGAAACCAAATTGACCTGTTTTAACTTCGTGGCCTTTTTCTTTCGCTTGCTCTTCTGTTAAACCAACCCACGCCGCTTCTGGGTGTGTGTAAATTACAGAGATAATAGTGTCATAGTTCACTTGAGCTGCATGACCGTGGATACGCTCAACAGCCATTACGCCTTCTTCCATTGCTTTATGTGCAAGCATTGGACCACGTACCAAGTCACCAATTGCGTATACACCTTCAACTGAAGTTGCACACCAATCGTTTACTTCAACTAAACCGCGTTCAGTGAGTTTAATGCCTGAATCTTCGGCCAATAAACCTTCTGCATATGCTTTACGGCCCACACAAACGATCAATTTATCGAAAGTTTGAGTTTTGTCTTCGCCGCCTTGAGTGTACTTAACAGTAACTTCACGGCCATTGACTTCTGTACCAGCAACTTTAGCGCCAACACGGATATCAAGGCCTTGTTTAGTCAATACTTTTTGGTAGTCTTTTGCCAAAGCTTTATCAGCCATTGGCAAGAATGCATCCATTGCTTCAAATACAACTACTTCAGCACCTAGACGACGCCAAACAGAACCAAGCTCTAGACCAATGACACCCGCGCCAATTACGCCAAGACGTTTAGGCACTTCTGGGAACTCAAGTGCACCAGTAGAGTCAACAATAATGTCTTGATCTACAGGAGCAACTGGAATATTGACTGGCACAGAACCCGATGCAAGGATTACATATTTAGGTTCTAAAATTTGAGTTTCACCTTCGTGAGATACAAACTCAACTTTCTTACCTGCAAGTAATTTACCTGTACCTTTTAACCATTCGATACCGTTGCCTTTAAGTAGGCCATCAATACCCATTGTTAATTGGTTAACAATTTTGTCTTTACGATCAAGTAATTTTGCAAGATCAAATTTCACTTCACCTGTTGTAATACCGTGGTCATCTAAGTGATGAACGGTATCTTCATAACGGTGAGATGAATCAAGTAATGCTTTAGATGGGATACAACCCACGTTTAAGCAAGTACCACCTAAAGATGGTTTACCTTTATGAATACGTTTTTCAATACAAGCTACTTTAAAGCCTAATTGAGCAGCGCGGATAGCAGCTTCATAACCACCAGGACCGCCACCAATAACAACTAAATCAAATTGAGACATGTGTATCTCCAAAAATGGGCTTAGAGGATCGCTCTAAGCCCATTGCATTATTCTGAAGTATTAAAGATCAAGGATTAGCTTAGCTGGTTCTTCTAACAATTCTTTGATTGTTACAAGGAAGCCGACTGCTTCTTTACCATCGATTAGACGGTGGTCATAAGAAAGCGCTAAGTACATCATTGGCAAGATTTCAACTTGACCATTTACAGCCATAGGACGTTCTTGGATTTTATGCATACCCAAAATCGCAGTTTGCGGCGTATTTAGGATAGGTGTAGAAAGCAATGAACCAAAAGTACCACCATTAGTAATAGTGAAAGTACCACCAGTCATATCTTCGATACCCAATTTGCCATCACGCGCTTTACCAGCGTATGCACGGATACCGTTTTCAACTTCAGCATAGTTCATGCGGTCAGTATCACGAAGAACTGGAACCACTAGACCACGGTCGCTTGATACAGCAACACCGATGTCGTAGAAACCGTGGTAAACGATGTCATTGCCATCAATCGAAGCGTTTACAGCTGGGTAGCGTTTAAGTGCTTCAGTTGCCGCTTTAACGAAGAATGACATGAAGCCAAGACGTGCACCATGACGCTTTTCAAAAGCATCTTTGTATTGCGCACGCATTTCCATGATTGGTTTCATGTTTACTTCGTTGAACGTAGTCAACATTGCAGTTTCTTGAGTTGCAGCAAGTAAACGTTCAGCAACACGCTTACGAAGACGAGTCATAGGAACACGTTTTTCGATACGTTCACCAACAGCAACGCTTAATGGCGCAGCAGCAGGAGCAGCTGGTTTAGCTTGATGGTTTGCAACATCTTCTTTAGTGATGCGACCGCCACGGCCAGTGCCAGCAACGTCAGCAGCAGCAATGCCAGACTCAGTCAATGCTTTACGCACTGCAGGAGCTTGATCAGCAACAGGTTGAGCACGTTCAACAACAGGAGCAGCGCCCGCTTGAGTTTGCGCAGCAGCTTGTTCTACTTTCTCTTCTGATTGAACAGCTTGAGTTTGAGCAGCGCCAGAAGCAGCACCTTCTTCAAAAGTCGCAATCACTTCGTTCGATAAAACTGTATCGCCTTCGTTTTTAACGATTGCAGAAATCGTACCGTCAGCAGGAGCTACAACTTCTAAAACAACTTTATCTGTTTCAATATCACAAATCACTTCGTCACGTGATACTGCTTCACCTGGTTGTTTGTGCCAAGTTGCAACTGTACCGTCAGCAACTGACTCTGGGAATACCGGTGCTTTAATTTCGGTTGCCATTATTAAGAATCTCCTGTTATTCAGCTACGATAGCTAAAGCATCATTTACGAGCTGAGCTTGTTGTTTTGCGTGCAAATATGGTGAACCACAAGCCGGTGCAGCAGAAGCTTCACGACCTGCATAACTAATACGAACTTGTTTGCCCGCTTTCATCACGTCGTCATACAGACGCGGAGCGATGAATAACCATGCACCTTGGTTCTTCGGTTCTTCTTGAGCCCAAACCAATTCTTTAACGTTTGGATATTGTGCAAGAACTTCAGCAAGACGTGCTTCTGGGTACGGATACAATTGTTCAATACGAACGATTGCTGTGTTGTTCAATTCTTTTTCACGACGTTTTTCAAGTAAGTCGTAGTAAACCTTACCACCACAAAGCACTAGACGAGTTACGTCTGATTTGTTGATGTTGTCGATTTCATCAATCACAGTTTGGAATGAACCATTTGCAAGTTCTTCTAATGTAGAGGTTGCAAGTTTGTGACGAAGAAGAGACTTCGGTGAAGTCACGATCATTGGTTTACGGATTGGACGAAGTGCTTGACGACGCATCGCATGGTAAATCTGCGCTGGTGTAGTCGGTGTGATCACTTGCATGTTTTCTTCAGCACATAGCTGTAAGAAACGCTCTAAACGAGCTGATGAATGCTCAGGACCTTGACCTTCAAAGCCGTGTGGAAGAAGCATAGTCAGACCGCATACACGTTCCCATTTCGTTTCGCCAGACGCGATGAACTGATCGATTACAACCTGTGCACAGTTTGCGAAGTCACCAAATTGCGCTTCCCAAATGACAAGGCTCTTTGGAAGAGTTGTTGCATAACCGTATTCGAATGCAAGAACCGCCATTTCTGACAATAAAGAGTCATAAATTGCAGTACGCGGTTGGTTTTCTTTCAAGTTACATAATGGAATGTAAGTTGAACCATCTACTTGGTTATGAAGTTTTGCATGACGGTGTGAGAATGTACCACGACCAACGTCTTCACCTGTTAAACGAACAAGGAAACCTTCATCTAGAAGAGACGCGTAAGCTAATGTTTCAGCAGCACCCCAGTTCAATGGCATTTCACCAGTCTGCATTTTCAGACGGTCATCAATCACTTTAGCAACCTGACGTTGCATCACGAAGCCTTCAGGAAGCTCGCGCATTTTCGCACCAAGCTCTTTTAGACGTTCGATTGGGAAAGTCGTATCCCATTTGTCTGTGTATTCGTGGCCTAGGTAAGGTTTCCAGTCCACAAACATTTTTGTATTTGGCTCAAGTACCAACGCATTTGCAACGTGTTTTCCTGCTTCAAGGTCAGAACGATACTGTTCAACCATTGCATCAGCAGAAGCACGATCAAGAACGCCTTCTTGTACAAGTTTGTCAGCATAAAGCGTACGAGTAGTCGCTTTTTTATTGATGATTTGATACATCATTGGCTGAGTTGCAGCTGGCTCGTCGGCTTCGTTATGACCACGACGACGGTAGCAGAACATATCGATTACAACGTCTTTACGGAATGTATGACGGAAATCGTGTGCCAATTGAGAAACAAATAATACAGATTCAGGATCATCACCGTTCACATGGAAGATCGGTGCTTGGATCATTTTCGCGATGTCAGTACAGTATTCTGTAGAACGCGCATCACGTGGGTCAGACGTTGTGAAACCAACTTGGTTGTTCACGACGATATGAACTGTACCACCCACGGTATAACCGCGAGTTTGTGACATTTGGAAGGTTTCTTGGTTTACACCTTGACCTGCAAATGCAGCATCACCGTGAACGATGATTGGTAATACATCATCACCACCAATATCTTTACGACGTACTTGACGTGCGCGTACAGAACCTTCAACTACAGGTCCAACGATTTCTAAATGTGATGGGTTAAACGCTAGTGCCAAGTGAACTTCGCCACCCGGAGTCATAACGTTTGAAGAGAAACCTTGGTGGTATTTAACATCACCAGAGCCTTTTTTATGAAGTGCTTTACCTTCGAACTCACCAAATAGGTCAGCTGGGTTTTTACCCATGATGTTTACAAGAAGGTTTAAACGGCCACGGTGAGGCATACCGATAACCACTTCTTTACAACCTACTGAACCCGCGCGTTGAATAAGTTCATTCACCATAGGAATGAAAGATTCACCACCTTCAACACCGAAACGTTTCGCACCAACGAATTTGTTACCGAGGTATTTTTCTAGGCCTTCAGCTGCAGTTAGACGTTCAAGGACGTGTTTCTTTTGGTCTGCAGTGTAGCCAAATTGACCACGAGTACCTTCAAGGCGTTGTTGAATCCAACGTTTTTCTTTGGTATCAACAATGTGCATGTATTCAACACCAATTGAAGCAGTATAAGTTGCTTCCATTGCTTGAACCATTTCACCAAGTGTTGCTTCAGATTTACCGATTGCAAGGTTACCTGTATTAAATACAGTGTCTAAGTCAGACTGAGTTAAACCATGCGCAGCAAGATCTAGATCAGGCACGATTTCACGTTTTGCAAGACCTAGTGGATCTAATTTTGCGTTTTGATGACCACGGTTACGGTATGCAGCGATCAACTGTAATACACCGATTTGACGGCGTTCATGCTCAGAACTTACTGCACTTTGCACTACTGGCTGAACACGGCTTGAATTACGGCCTAATAATAGGAATTGCTCACGTACATTGCTGTGTGGTTGATCACCTTTCGGGAATTTATCGAAGTATTCACGCCAATCAGCCTCTACTGAGTCTGGAGCCGTTAGATACTGCTCATAAAGTTCTTCAATATACGCTGCACTGTCAGCGCTAAGTTCAGTGTCAAGACGCAGTGCGTCAGCAACTTCTTGCATGTGTGGACCCATTTCCTATTGCAAAACATTTCAGGATGCTTTTTAAGCGAACCCATGATTAGTAATGTCAAATTGGTAATATGACATTAGTCCCCATTAGGCTTAAGCCTTGAGGCGTTATCACTACATTAGGATTACCCAATG
The DNA here is from genome assembly GCF_013419835.1 of Acinetobacter sp. YH12052. Lineage (NCBI taxonomy): Bacteria > Pseudomonadati > Pseudomonadota > Gammaproteobacteria > Moraxellales > Moraxellaceae > Acinetobacter > Acinetobacter sp. YH12052. Next base: position 18,369 of record NZ_VOZI01000004.1, on the reverse strand, counting down.
TGATTAATGAACAATAACGCCCTCAGCGGCATCATTACTCATTGAGAAATACCCGACATAAATCGGGCAATTTTTGCAAATCGTCTTAGAAAAAATAAAATTTGCACCATTATCTTTTCTAAAGCGACTTTATTAACATTTATATACCGTCTACAGCGCTTAAATTGTAGAAAAAATGTACCTAATTCAAAGTCATTTTTTACATATAGTGATGCTTTAAATGCTAACACGTTCGAGCATTTTCAATTGATTTTTTTGACACATACCTCTCATAAATTAGCGAAATACACTGTTTGTATTTTCATCTATGATATGGTGCTACATATAAAATGATCTTTCAATTAAGACAAAAGTCTACGTTCGATTTTTCCCTCATCTCATATACAAAAACAAAAGAGAGCTGACATTCCTATCCTCTCTCTTTTTACTACGTTACATAATAACATCTTCTAATCCTTTTGACAGACTTGAACGAGCGTTTCATCAATAAATAACCATTTATCTATCGCTTTATACCTTTAATTCACTACGTTTCTATTAAATCCATTTAAAGCAGTCAGCAATGACAGTGAATAACTTTCACTATCATCACTTTTATATATGACAAAAAAAGCGCACCCAATGGTGCGCTTCTTTTAACTGCTAAATCTATTAACCTAGATCTAAAAGCATATTACGGATGTGACCGATTGCTTTAGTTGGGTTAAGACCCTTAGGACATACAGATACACAGTTCATGATACCTTTACAACGGAACAATGAGAATGGGTCGTCAAGACGAGCCAAACGCTCTTGAGTTGCTGTATCACGAGAGTCAATGATGAAGCGATATGCGTTCAACAATGCTGATGGACCCAAGAACTTGTCTGGGTTCCACCAGAATGATGGGCATGAAGTTGAACAACATGCACAAAGAATACATTCGTACAAACCATCTAAGTGTTCACGCTCTTCAGGAGACTGCAAACGCTCTTTAGGAGGCGCAGGCTGATTGTTGATTAGGAACGGATGGATTTTATTGTACTGATCGTAGAACTGATTCATATCTACAACCAAGTCTTTAATAACTGGAAGACCTGGAAGTGGACGAATTGTAATCACTTCTGGTAAGTCGTTTAGGTTCCAAAGACACGCTAAACCATTTTTACCATTGATGTTTACACCATCAGAACCACAAATACCTTCACGACATGAACGACGGAATGTTAATGATTCGTCTTGTACTTTTAATGCTAGAAGCGCATCAAGCAACATACGGTGCTTGTCAGTCAACTCTAGTTTAAAAGTTTGCATGTACGGAGCTGCATCCTTATCAGGATCGTAGCGGTAGATATTAAATGTACGAGTACCTCTACTCATCTTACTTCTCCCAATTAGAATGTACGTGGTTTAGGCGGAATAGCATCTACAGATAAAGGCTTGTAACGTACTGGCTTGTACTCAAGACGGTTATCTACAGAGAACCATAAAGTGTGTTTCATCCACTCATCATCACGACGACCGTATGGGTAGTCAGCATGATCAGGTGGTAATTCAAAATCTACCACTGTATGCGCACCACGACATTCTTTACGTGCAGCCGCAGAAATCAGTGTCGCTTTCGCAACTTCATACAGGTTTTCAACTTCTAGAGCTTCAACACGCGCTGTGTTAAATACTTTAGATTTGTCTTTCAAGTGAATGTTACGTACACGTGGTTCGATCGCAAGAATCTGTTTCACACCCTCTTCAAGAAGTGCAGATGTACGGAATACACCAGCGTGATCTTGAACGATGTCACGGATTGCATCTGCAACTTCTTGAGCATTTTCACCAGAAGTTGATTCATCAAGATGACGAACACGATTCAAAGTTTTTTCAAGAACAGTTGTAGGAAGCGGTGCATATTCATCACCGTGGTGTTTAGTTACATAGTCAACAATATGTTCACCAGCAGCTTTACCAAATACAACCAAGTCAAGCAATGAGTTTGTACCTAGACGGTTAGCACCGTGTACAGATACACATGAACATTCACCAATTGCATAGAAACCTTTCACTGGTTTAGTGAAATCACGGTCACCCGCATTGTGTGAGTACACACCAGTTTCTTTATTGTAGTTCGCAACCAAAGCTTCAGTTTCACGAGATACAGGAACAACCACTTGACCATGAATATTTGTAGGAATACCACCCATTTGGTAATGGATTGTAGGTACTACAGGAATTGGCTCTTTAGTGATGTCAACGTTCGCGAATTTCTTACCAATCTCAAATACAGATGGAAGACGTTTCATGATTGTTTCAGCACCAAGATGCGTCATATCAAGCAAGATGTAGTCTTTCTTAGGACCACAGCCACGACCTTCTTTAATTTCTTGGTCCATTGAACGTGATACGAAGTCACGAGGTGCCAAGTCTTTAAGTGTCGGAGCATAACGTTCCATGAACGGCTCACCAGCATCGTTACGAAGGATCGCACCTTCACCACGACAACCTTCTGTCAACAATACGCCTGCGCCCGCAACACCTGTTGGGTGGAATTGCCAGAATTCCATATCTTGCAATGGAATACCTGCACGAGCTGCCATACCAAGACCGTCACCAGTATTGATATAAGCGTTAGTAGATGCACGGTAAACACGACCAGCACCACCAGTAGCGAACAATGTTGCTTTACCTTGGAATACTGCAATTTTACCTGTTTCTTGGTCAATTGCTGTCACACCAAGCACATCACCCTCTTCATTACGGATCAAATCAAGTGCGATCCATTCAACGAAGAATTGAGTACCCATTTTCACGTTGCTTTGATAAAGCGTGTGAAGAAGTGCGTGACCTGTACGATCGGCAGCAGCACATGCACGTGGAACTGGTTTTTCACCATAGTTCGCAGCATGACCACCAAACGGACGTTGGTAAATTGTACCGTCAGCATTACGGTCAAATGGCATACCTAGGTGTTCAAGTTCATATACAACTTGAGGCGCTTCACGAGTCATGAACTCAATTGCGTCTTGGTCACCTAACCAGTCAGAACCTTTAACTGTGTCGTAGAAGTGGTAGTGCCAGTTATCTTCTTGCATATTACCAAGAGATGCACCAATACCACCCTGCGCTGCAACAGTGTGTGAACGAGTTGGGAATACTTTAGTTAGTACAGCAACTTTCAAACCAGCTTGAGCAAGTTGGTAAGAAGCACGCATACCTGAACCACCACCACCAACGATGACTGCATCGAAAGTTTGGTGTGGAATATTTGTGTAATCTTCTTTAGGGGTTATAGCGCCCATGATATCTTCCTATCAATTTGCCCAAAAAATCTGGATCGCCCAGATCGCGTATGCAAATACTGCAACAATCACTGCAGAAGTCAACACTAAACGCAGACCGTTTGCTGAAGGACCCATTTGACGAGTAGTCACATAGTCAGTGAATACTTGCCACATACCAATCCAAGCATGCGCAACAAGAGATAAGACAGACAATAAAGATAAAATCTTCATTGGTGTTGTCATCATAAAGCCATACCATTGCTCAAAAGTGAATCCGCTATTGCAAAGGATCCAGCCCAGTACAACAATAGTATAAACAGCCAATACAACGGCACTTACACGTTGGATAAACCAATCGCGTGAACCTGATCCTGTTAAACCTGTAGCACTTTTCATTAGAGAACAATCCATACAAATGCTGCAACAATACCGATTGCAGACAAGATCAATGAAATAGTAGCTGCGATACGACCACTTTGAAGTTCTTCAGCAACGCCAAGATCTGCAAATAGATGCTTGATACCACCGATAAGGTGATAAATTAAGCCGGCTACAAATACCCATACGACAAAACGCACAATAAAGCTATCAAACACAGCTTGAACTTGCGCAAAACCTTCAGGTGAAGATAAAGATTTGTCTAAAATCCAAAGAAGGACCGGTACGAGTAAAAATACGATAACACCTGATAGACGGTGTAAAATTGATGCAATAGCCACAGGGGATTTTAAGTTTACGTCTAAAACTTGACCCATGGACAAATTGACAGGTCTGTTGCTTTTCACAGCGGGCATCCTGTAAGTAAAAACTCCATCCGGAGTTTGTTGGAATTAATTCGTAGGAAAGCTAGCATAGTCAGACATTACAATATAATAAACTCTGCAGCTGTCTGATCTTATAAACGACAGGGAATTATAAAACGTGAACTTTCAAAACACAAACGAAGACAATTAGGAATTTTGCAAAATATCCTTAAATAAGAATCATTAACAATAACTTTTCTAAAAACAAATACCTTATTTATCTAAGAAAATCAGACTATCTTGTTGGTTTTAATCAGTTAAATATAAATTTAACTTATTGTTTTTGTGTGTATATAGCGATTTAAACTTTTAGACTAAAGATGAACAAATCTAAATCTTTCTTTTCCCACTACATTTTAAAATCTTCCAACACATTCGCCAAGCCATAATCATAAAAATAAATGTGCATCATTTTCTCAAATGATAAAACTCAAAGATCATGAAACGAAATAAGAACTTAGTCTGTGCATAAAATCTCAGCAGCAGCAAATCTGTTTAATAAAACGCCATTTTTTACCTTTCAAATGACAAAAATGATCATTTATTAAGCTTTTAAAGGCGTTTAATTAACTATTTTTTAACCAAACGAACTTTTTTTTAAGGGCGATTAAGTCGTTTTAATTATGAATAAGAAAACAGCAATTTAGAACCACAGATGTATGTAAGTTACGAAAATTATAATAATTTAATGAAATAGCGGTCTTGTAATTCATATTTGTTTCAGAGTTTTTAAGAATTAAAAATTGCTTACAATTAAGGCAATAGGCTTTTTTTAATCTGCACCTCCCCTGCAATTTGACTTATTATACTGCGTCGGCACTGTGATTTTACTCATTTTTTAAGCGGATGAATTGTGCTTCATTCCAAGGAATGATCCTCAATTTATATCCATAAGTATAATTGACAAAATTTCAGTTCCCTCTAATCTTAGAGCAAATTTTTGATCTGTCTGATTCTCGCATTAAAAGATTAGTACTGAGTCAGATAAAACATTCACCAGGACAGGAGATCTATTGAATGTCTGAAGCAACTGGCAAAAAAGCCGTTTTACAGCTTGATGGCAAAGAAATTGACTTACCAATTTACAGTGGCACTCTAGGCCCAGATGTAATTGACGTTAAAGATGTGTTGGCCGCAGGTCACTTTACTTTTGATCCTGGTTTTGTCTCAACGGCTGCTTGTGAATCTAAAATCACTTTCATTGACGGCGGTAAAGGTGTTCTTCTACACCGTGGCTACCCAATCGACCAGCTTGCTACTAAAGCAGACTACTTAGAAACTTGCTACCTTCTTTTGAACGGCGAGCTTCCTACTGCTGAACAAAAACAAGAATTCGATGCTAAAGTTCGTAACCACACTATGGTTCACGATCAAGTTGGCCGTTTCTTCAATGGTTTCCGTCGTGACGCTCACCCTATGGCGATCATGTGTGGTGTTGTTGGTGCGCTTTCTGCGTTCTATCACAACGGTTTCGATGTTGAAAACATTGACCACCGCGAAATCACTGCTATTCGCTTAATCGCTAAAGTTCCTACTTTAGCTGCTTGGACTTACAAATACACAGTAGGCCAACCATTCGTTTACCCACGTAACGACTTAAGCTACGCAGAAAACTTCTTGTACATGATGTTTGCTACTCCTGCAGACCGTGATTACAAAGTTGACCCTATTCTTGCTAAAGCAATGGACCGTATCTTCACGCTTCATGCTGACCACGAACAAAACGCGTCTACTTCTACAGTACGTCTTGCTGGTTCTACTGGCGCTAACCCATACGCATGTATCGCTGCGGGTATCGCGGCTCTATGGGGGCCTGCTCACGGCGGCGCGAACGAAGCTGTTCTTAAGATGCTTGACGAAATCGGCACTGTAGAAAACGTTGCTCCGTTCATGGAAAAAGTGAAAACTAAAGAAGTTAAACTTATGGGCTTCGGTCACCGAGTTTACAAAAACTTCGATCCACGTGCGAAAGTAATGAAAGAGACTTGTGACGAAGTGTTAACTGCACTTGGTATCAACGATCCACAACTTGCTTTGGCTATGGAACTTGAACGTATTGCGCTTTCTGACGAATACTTCATCAAACGTAACCTATACCCTAACGTAGACTTCTACTCAGGTATCATCCTTAAAGCGATTGGTATCCCAACAGAAATGTTTACTGTAATCTTCGCTCTTGCACGTACTGTTGGTTGGATCAGCCACTGGTTAGAAATGCACAGCGCACCTTACAAAATCGGTCGTCCTCGTCAGCTTTACACTGGCGAAACTCAACGCGATATCCAAGGTCGTTAATTCGAAAGAATTGTGCGAATCTAAAAACCGTCCTTTTGGGGCGGTTTTTTTATGCAGCTAGATTTATTTTGCACTTTAAAACAGCCCCATCTGACTGAATTTTCCTGCTCAATCATTAGATAAAACGATGCCTCACAAGCTATAAAGTATGGTGTATATTGCAGAATGTATTTTAAATCGCCATTTTCTAGACAATCGCACACTGCTTCATCAGATATCGTCATAAAAAAAGCCTAATTTCACGTAGAAATTAGGCTGTAAACAAAAGGTTTAAATATTGATGATGCTTTATTTTAGCTTATAAAGTTAAGTAACTTTTATTAAGCAACCTTCTTCAAGCAACCGACTCATAGTCTGTCAAGTCCACCTGTTTAAGACGCTGCTTTAACTGTTTCAGTGACCACGGCCAAGCTGCAAAATTGCGCCCATTGGCATCTAAGTAATAACTCTTACAACCACCACTATTAAAGACTGTAGTCTGTAAATGCGTCTGTACTTTTGCATTGTGATAGGCCAATACATTTGGCTTAATTTCAAGCCGTTGTATCTTCTCTTGTTTCATTTTTACCAAGGCATCGACGATATACCCAACCTGTGCTTCTGCAATCCCAATAAATGAGTCATAAACCAAAATATTTGGCCCGAGCACCAAGAAGGCATTAGGTACTTGCGCGATACTGGTACCCAAAAACGCTTCAGGAGAGCTGTTTTTCCAAAGTTCTGACAATAACTCCCCTTTGGCATTTTTTACACGTTGTCCAATCGGCGGATGAGAAACTTCAAAACCCGTACCCCAAATAATGACATCGACTTCATGACGTTCACCATTTGCAGCAATAACAGTATTACCTTCTATTTCAACTAAACCATGTGGTACAAGTTCGACATTGGCTTGCTGCAAAGCAGGATAATAGTTATTGGCAAATAAAAGACGCTTACAACCAATAGAAAAGTTTGGTGTAACTTTTTCACGTAATTCAGCATCTTGAATTTGTGTTTTTAACAACTGACGACCCAAATAATTCACAGGCTCTAAAAGCGAAGGATTACGTAGTCCTAAATTAATACCATTTAATATACCGGCCACACTTTTGCGCCAAGTTTCTTGTACTGTTGGAAAGCGGGTAATGATGCCTTTCGCACGGTCATTCAGTGGCAAATCTGCTTTTGGCAATACCCATGGTGCGGTACGTTGAAACACCACCACATTTTTGGCAATAGGTTGAATCTGAGGAATAAACTGAATCGCAGATGCCCCCGTACCAATCACCGCAATACGTTTATCTTTTAAGTCATAGGCATGGTTCCATCGCGCAGAATGGAACATTTCACCTTCAAAGCTTTCAATACCTTTAATTTTTGGAATTTGAGGTTCAGTAATCGGCCCAGTTGAAAAAATTACCGTTCTCGCGGCATACTTACCTTTGCTCGTCTCCAATTGCCATTGCTTTAATTGCTCATTCCATTCCGCTGCAATCAATTCACAATTGAACTGAATGTTACGATAAAGCCCATGCTGCTCTGCCACATCCTCTAAGTAGTTCAGAATCTCAGGTTGCTTGGCAAATAAATGACTCCATTTATGACTCGGCGCAAATGAAAAAGAATACAACGCCGAAGGAACATCACATCCACAACCTAGATAGGTGTTGTCGCGCCATGTTCCTCCCACGCGATTGGCTTTTTCTAAAACCACATAATCGGTATAACCCCGTTCATTCATTTGATGAGCAGCAGCTAAACCTGATATCCCCGCACCAATCACAATGGTATCGTAGACACGCACTTGATTTTCTACGCTTGGTTTTTCTAGGCTAGGCTCTGCCTCTGATTGGTCTTGTACTGCTTTTTTTGCTTTGGCAGAAGACGTTATAGTACGACGTGCATTAGTTTGCGTTGTTGCCTTTTTAGTTTGAGTTTTCTCTTGATCTAATGCTTTTACATCTTCGTCATGTAATTGTGTCGGCATGTTCATGCTTTTGCTCCCGACTTTTTAATATAGTTGTTAAATAAGGGATAACCCCCCCCCAATAAGCGGGTATAGGTTTGCGGGGATAGACGCTTTAACCACCAAAATAATTTGGCATCAGGTTGCGGAATGGTATACAACTTTCCTGCATCTAAATTATTCAATGTCAAATCGACGACATCGTGGCTCGTCGTAAATGCATGATTCATCAGCAATTGATCGGCTAAGCCTGAATATCGATTGGGCAAGCGACCATTTTTCATAATATTGGTTGGCACCAAGGTTGGGCACAGCACATTCACACGGATATTTGCCGATCGCAGCTCAGCCGATAAAGTTTCAGACAAAGCCAACACACTCGACTTCGTCACGTTATATGCTGTCATTTCTGGTGCAGCAGTATATGCCGCAGCAGAAGCAACATTAATAATCGCGCCACCCTGCTTATTTTGTTTCAACTTGGGTACAAAATAATGGCAGCCATGCACCACACCCCACAAATTGACATGCATACACCACTGCCAGTCATCTAAACTCAGCTCATCAAATTTACCACCCAGCCCGACGCCTGCATTGTTGATCACCAAAGTCACAGCATGTCCCATCAACTGCTCGGCTTGCTCTGACAGCGCTTTAACTTCTTCAGCCTTACCGACATCACACTGCACCGCATAAGCATTTGATGAGGTCATGGATTGAATTTGATCCACCATTTCTTGCGCTACCTCTAAATGAATATCGGCACAGACCACTGTTCCGCCACGACGAGCCAACTCCAAAGCGAAACTTCGCCCAATACCACTGCCTGCACCTGTGACCACCGCATAGGCATTTTCACTTGGCTTGTTCTTTTTTCCAAATAGACCCATGGTTTTGTCCTTTTATCGTTTTAATGCTGGGGTAAATTCTTTGACAAAATATGGTGTCAACACGCCATCAACAGGGTTCAACAAACGCTTTTTGTAATATTCAAGAAATGCAGAAGTGTTATGATCATTTGGGTGAAAACTTGGTCGTAAATAATCAAAAATATGCCCGAGGCTGCTGCCATAAACACCATCTCTTAGACCAAAAATCAGTTGGAAACTGCGCGGAACATCTTTCCAGTAGCTTAGGCTAATCAAATTTGATGGCTTTCTGTAGAAAGGGACAATCGAAGCGCCAATTGAAATCAAACCCAAAATGGTAATTAATGCAGGGAAAAAGCCAGCAATACGTAAAGCATAATTACCTGATAATTCTTGATAAACATCATAGGCAATGTCTTTGTGTTCAGACTCTTCCAACATATGCCACATCCAAATAGCGCGCTGCTTTTCATCTATTGAATTAAAAAAGATTTCTTCATGATTCATCATGTATTCCGCAAGCACTGCGGTGAAATGCTCAATTGCTGCCATTAAGGATAACTTCATTGGCTGTGGCATACGTTCAAAACCATAGGTAAAGACGTAGTGTTCTAACTTTCTAAAAAATTGCACAGGCAGATTTCTTGCGCGATACGCTTCATTCATTTCTTCATGCATACGTGAATGAATGGCCTCTTGTCCAATCAACGACGTGACACGTTGTCTTAATACAGGATCTTGAATAAAGTCGCGATGATATCGAGCAGTATCAATCACTAAATCTTCGCCCCGGGTTAAGAAAATAGATAAAGATGCAAAATAGGCACTGGCCAATTCTGCATTCATATAAAATTTTGGATCAATTTTTTCTGGTTCGAAATCAAATTTCATATGACGAATAGGAACAACGGCAGACTGTTTTGTTGGGTCAAAGACAGGGCCTGCAAATACGCGTGCTAAAGTTTTTTTTATCGGTTGAAAAGCGCTCATGATTTTGCTCTCAATTTGGGTGTTTCCCCTTCATTGACTTCATGTCGATTAAAGTAAAAACACATAGATTGAGGATCAAATTAAGTGAGATAGATCACTAGGCCATTAGCAAAACCGACCTCTAGATTTGCAAAAATGCTCAAATATTTTCTTTGTCAGACAATCTTTAAAACATCAATGCTGTATGGCTCAAAAGCTTGTCATTAAAGGTCATGGCGTATTTTTTTGTGAGGGACGATTATTAGATTTTTTGCACTTCGCCAGTCGCAGATTGATAGATCCATTGATAATCAAACAGGCTGTCGTCTAAATGATCCAGTTTAAAATTACCGATAGCCACAGCATAGAATCCATTGCCCTGCTGCTTAAAATGTGTGATCTCTTGCATGAGTTCTTCAGTCAGTTGACCCATAATAAAGTCGGAAATCACTACCACATCGGCATGTACAAAATTCGGTTGTTTCAGCATGTCCACGGCATGATTCATCGCAGGGATAATATCTGTTCCCCCATGAAATGACTGCCCTAAAAAGTGAATGACATCATCCAAAGCGCTGTTACAGTGTAAATTCAGCGCGGTTAAATTGGTCGAGAAATTCACCAAATACATCGCTCGCTTTTCTTTTAGCGCTCGAATAGATAAATACAAACAAATCGCTTTGGAAATCAGTTCGGGTTGCCCATTCATTGAGCCACTGGTATCTAAGCAGACAATCATCGGGCCTTTTTGTCCGACTCGACGCTGTGTATGGCGTGGGTCTTCGATCACCCTTCCCTGTTGCTGCCCTTGTCGATTAAAACTCATCAGGTTAGATTCTAAATATTTCAAATCAAATAAAACCTGCAAGTCTGGATCGGCTAATAGCGCCAACTCGCTAGGTAAAGCCATACTGATTTCTTGTGCCAATTTAATTCCAGTAATTTCCTCTTGCGCCATCGGGGTGTGAATAAGCTGCTGTGGCTCTTGTTCTAACTGAGCAGAAATCCGCTTACGTGGTATATTCGGCTGTGCGCTTCCGATCATTTGACATAAACGTTTAAGCGCCCGATCTTGCTCGAGATAATTCGCCCATTGCTCAAAGTTTTGTAAGTCTTGCGCAGTTAATTGCCCTTTGGAATAGTCCAGAAAAATCCCTGTTTCAAACCCGACACTGTCATGGTGCTTGACCATTTTCGACAATGTCGCGAGAAAATCTTTGATTTCATCTAAAAAGGCATCTCGTTGTAAACGGAGCTGCTCAAACTCCCAATGCGCAATGGCTTCGGTCAATTTGCGCTGCCATTTGCCTTTGAATAGCTCAATGTGTAATTGACGCTGCTGCTCGGTCAGCAACGACTGTTGGCTCTGTTGCCACATTTCAGTGAATTCTGGAATCCCCAAGGTTTGCATGAAGGCGGCATATTCAGTGTGGAATTGTACAAAATCACCCTGCTCCCAATGCTTTAACGCAAGCCAATGTTCCAATTGCTGCTGCGCCACTGCATAGGGATGCTGCTGATCTAAACTCGATTTTGCCTGAAAGGCCCATTCCTGAATTTTTTGATCGAGCTTTTTTGCCACTTTATGATCATCCAACCAATGTTTTAAGCTGGATTGTTTTAATTCATCATAAAGCTGCGAACTTAATTCATCGAGTGCCGATTGGGTTTGGTGTCTTGTCGGTTTTAATTGCGACATAACTGTTCCAGACGCTCACAATCTTGCAACTGCAACTGATATCGTGCCAATTGCTGCTCAATAGATTGAATCAAATGTTCAATATCCTGTTCAGTGACAAAGACCGATTTAAACTGATGTTTTTGACTGTTAAATCGTTCCGTTAACAGTTCCAATTCTGTTTGAAACTGTGCTTTGAGCTGTTGAACTTCGTGTAACAGCTCATATTGGCTTTGTGCTGAAAGAGAGCTGCGTGGACTACCTTTGGTATGTTTTATATACGGCGTCACCACTTCTTCTAAGCCGTAATAGCCACCTTTTAACGTACACACTCTTGAACCATTAAAATTACATACGATGCCACGCACTTCTTCACCGGTATCATCTAAGGCAAAGAAGTCCTTTTTCGTATCCATTTTATCCAGTTCGAGATACAACAGTTTATCTTTATAGTGTCGATCTAGATTGGTCACTGCACGCAAGTAATCAGTGCCATGAATTAAATAACTCTCATACACATCATCGGTATAATAAAAATGATTGAGCACCCGCTGTTCAAGTGCATCCTTCTCTGCCACATGTTGTTCGAATTGCAAACCGTAATTTAAGCCATTTTCAGCCAATACTTCATCTATCTGCTGCGAAACAAAAGCAATGTCTTCAGGCTGATTCCATAAGCAATGTTTTAAAATTAATAGATCACTCAAAATCACTGATGGACGATCATTTAAAAATGCACAGGCTTTGACTAAATAAGCCACACGTTGCCAACGACGGTCAGAGACATAGACCACGTGATCTTCAAAGTTATGGTTGAGTCGAGTTTTAAGTTGATCAAACAGATTTAAAATCGAAGCGGGTAATTCCACCTGATATATCTGTTCCCGCCAATCTTGCAACTCGGCTTTTTTTATTTTTAAGGTCGCATCGACTTCAACACTGACTTGACTCGGCTTGGCCTGTAATAGTGCATGAAAGTTTTCTGCAACAGCAATCGGCGGCACTTCTAAGCGCAAAATAAAACGATCATACAAGGCATCTAGACCTTGATTTGGTTCGGGAATTTCATTCGATGCACTGACCAAAACATTCAATGGAACTTTTTGGACAATGTCACCATTTTTAAAACTCCGCTCATTCACCAAGGTCAGTAAAGTATTTAAAATCGCAGGGCTGGCTTTCCAAATTTCATCTAAAAATGCAAAATCTGCCCGTGGTAAATAATGTTCTGTTTTACGAATGTATTGATCTTCTTTTAAGGCTTTAATCGATACTGGGCCAAAAATTTCTTCCGGCGTACTGAAACGATTCATCAAATATTCAAAATAGTCATGGACTTCAAAAGCAGAGGCGATTCGACGTGAAATCAAACTTTTTGCAGTGCCAGGCAAACCATATAAAAAGGTATTCATACCCGCAACACCAGCCAACAAACTCAAAGCAATAATCTGCTCACGTTCATACATATTTTTGCTGATTTCAGAAATTAAAGTATTGATCCGTGCTTGCATCTGACTATCTGTTTGACCGAAAACTAAATTGTAACGCCCTAACCGATTTTTCGCTGTAGCAGATGCAAAAATATCGCTTTTTAAATACAGCGCAACAGTGCGATATCTTTTTTTCAGGTTATAGTTAAACTGCACATCCCTTTAGAGATTTAGACACCTTTCATCATGTTGCCCTTTTTTCACACACTCATTCGACTATTAAAACTTGAAGGTTTTAAATATCGATCCCTCACGGCAGGTGAAATATCCATGTGTCGCAGTGTGTTTGGTGATTTGATTCAATATGAGCAAGTGAAAGTGATGAATCACCCTTTTTTGCCTTGGCAATCTGCGCAAGTGGTCATGGCGCCTCAGGGGTATATCCATGCACGAAATTTACTGTTTAAAGCGGACTATGCCAAAGCGTCCTTAGGATATCGCGCCCTGTTTATTCATGAGATGGCCCATGTTTATCAATACCAGCAGCAGATCAATGTTTTGGGTCGGGGTGCTGTTTTACAGATGGCGTATTTCTTTAGTTTTAAAAAATATAATCCTTACCGCTATACCCTCAAACCACACAAGGCATTTTTTGACTACAACATTGAGCAACAAGGTGACATTGCTCGTGACATCTATTTAAAGCGAATTAAAAATATTATTTTATATCCAGAACTTGTTCATCAAATTGAGCTGTAAAGCGTCAATGCTCTTTGACGAATATTTATAGATAAATTGAATATCGCCAGATCATTCTATTTCACGCTATTGCTCGACCATTGACGCTATTTTAAGTACAAAAAAACAGCATTAATATTTACTTTATGGCACATAAGCTCAGCTAGGCTTTTAAAAGCTATGAATACCTCTAGTATCTCGCTTAAATTCAGATAAAATAGGTTCACCTTATTTTTTTGCTTTGCATCAAAACAAGTGAATTATCATACGATGATGGTGTTTTGTTTTCGCCTTTCGGCAGTATTTTTCGTATCTAAATACACTCGCTGAATAATCACAATAATACAAATCAGTGTGTTAAGTGTATTCACCTATAGGAATAGGATTTAGTTGGAATGAATAGTTTTAAAATTGCACTTGCTCAGTTCTCTCCGCATATTGGTAACCTAGAATCAAACGCAGCAAAAATGCTTCAACAAGCCAATGCTGCAAAAGAACAGAATGCAGATATTATTGTTTTTCCGGAACTTTCTACAGTTGGTTATCCTGCTGAAGATTTATTATTACGTCCAAGTTTAAATAAACGTACACAGCAAGCTTTTGAACAATTGGCGAGCGTTAAGGACATCGTTTTAGTCTTTGGTTTTGTGAATCAAACTGAAGATGGTCAGCGCTATAACTCTGCTGCTGTCATGAAAAATGGTCAAGTTCTCGGGATTTACAATAAACAAAATCTTCCAAACTATAGCGTTTTTGATGAAAAACGTTATTTCAGTGAGGGTCATCAACACCTTGTCTTTGAATATTTAGGTCATAAGTTTGGTGTGTTGATTTGCGAAGATGTTTGGGCATTACCAACTGTTCAACAGCTTGCTCAGTTAAATGTTGAAACCGCTTTGGTGTTGAATGCTTCACCTTATGAAGTTGGTAAACCACAGCATCGCATTGAAACCATGGCTGCATTGACCAAACAATTGAACATCAATCTGGTTTACTGCAACCAAGTGGGCGGTCAAGACGACCTTGTCTTTGATGGCACAAGCTTTGTGATGAACAATTCAGGTGAAGTTGCGTTGCAAGCACCAAGTTTTGTTGAAGATCTATATATCGCAGAATACGATGCTGAACAAAAAGCCTTTAAAACAGGTGCAATCACGCCTGTATTAAATACCATGGCTGAAATCTACCAAAGCCTTGTAATCGCAACCCGTGACTACGTAAAACGTTCAGGCTTCCCTGGCGTGATTTTAGGTCTATCTGGAGGTATTGACTCAGCATTAACTTTAGCGATTGCTGCCGATGCGATTGGTGCAGATAAAGTTCAAGCGGTCATGATGCCATATACCTATACCGCGCAAATCAGCGTTGAAGATGCTGCTGAACAAGCCAAGAATATGGGCGTAACTTTTGGTATTGCCGAAATCAATCCAATTGTGAATGGCTTTATGCAAACCTTATTCCCTTTCTTTGGCGATGCACCGACTGATGCGACTGAAGAAAACCTACAAGCGCGTTCTCGTGGTACGTTGCTAATGGCCTTATCGAACAAGTTCGGCAATTTAGTCCTTTCTACAGGGAACAAGTCTGAATTATCTGTTGGCTACTGTACATTGTACGGTGACATGGTCGGTGGCTTTGCGGTTCTTAAAGACGTCTATAAAACGATTGTATTTGAACTAGCAAAATACCGTAACAGCATTTCAGAAACACCAGTGATCCCTGAACGTGTAATTACTCGTCCACCTTCTGCGGAACTTCGTCCAGATCAGAAAGACCAAGACTCATTACCTGAATATGATGTATTAGATGCCATCTTATATGCGTATATCGAAGAAGACATGAGCCAAGATGACATCATTGCCAAAGGTTTTGATGCTGAAGTGGTGAAAAAAGTCATCCGTTTGGTTGATCTAAACGAATACAAACGTCGCCAAGGTGCGATTGGTCCACGTATCAGCTCACGTGCATTTAGCCGTGAACGACGCTACCCAATCGTGAATGGTTGGAAACCGGGTATCTAATTACTTGATTCAAATCAAAAAAGCCCAGTTCTATAACTGGGCTTTTTTATAGGCGCAAAAAACACAGCAGTAAATATAAAAAGTAATTGAGATGTGTATTTCAAAAGTTGGGACATCAATTCATAACATCAAAGATTTGAGTTCTCTTTTATTTCTACATTAACATCGTAAATAGATTATTTTATTAGTGCTGTAATTATTTCAATCTATTTGACTTTTTCTAGACACAAAAAAAGAGACCAAGCTGAGAGCTTGGTCTATAAAAATGGTGGCTATGACGAGACTTGAACTTGTGACCCCCGCATTATGAGTGCGGTGCTCTAACCAACTGAGCTACATAGCCGTAAACTGTGGTGGCATTATCTAGATTTCACACATTATCGTCAAGCATTTTTGTTTGCAATTGTTCAGAGTTTAAACAAGCAAAGTTCAAGATGTTACTATTTAAGCAAATTATGCTATTTTTAGCCCTATTTACTATATTTTTTGATTAAAAATTAGAGTTTTATCATGCAATTCAATTCGATAAAAAAAGCCTGTCTGACCCTCAGCCTTGCCGTCATGACCTTAACGGGCTGCCAAATCGTCTCACCTATTTTTGTTGACTATAATGGTGTGCGACGTGATGTGGCGACTTGGATTAATAAACAGCCTTTACTGAGCATGCAACAAAAGCGCAGCATGGCTCAACTTAGCCGAGCACAGCAGCCTATCATTCGTCTCGACTTCAATGATCAGGAGAAATTAGTCAGTGTTGCTCGCGCCAATGAAGCTGCAATGTATTGTGCCAATCAGCATTTATCAGCACGACAGATTCAACGCCTGCAAAAACAGATCTTCCCTGAAGATGCGTTGCATAAATTAAGCTTGCTTGAGCAACAAACGTTGCATATTACCCTGACAGAGCAAGAAAAACAGTGTGATTGAAACCAAGTCAACTGATGGATGAATTATCTAGGCTCAATTTTTTCAGCACCAAATTGTCTTACAATCTAGACATAGCTGCTTACATTATTGAGCATTTTTGCTATCGCTAAGCATGGTGAAAACAAGTCCATATTTTTGCAATATTTTTATTACTAATTTCGCAATATCCTTATGAATTTACTTGGTTTTATTCCTAAATAAAAAAGCGTATGATGAAACTATGATCAATGTAAGTAGCGCTTTTTTTCAGGTTTTTCCATCCAAATTCAATTGATCAGATAAGGAGAAATAAGATGGCTTTAAATAATATTTTAGTTCCAGTGGACGGTTCAGAAACTTCTTATGCTGCGGTGGCTAAAGCTGTCGAGTTTGCAAAAACTTTTGGCAGTAAAATTACTGTGGTTCAAGTACTGACGCTCGATCCATATATTGCTGCAGAGTATATTTCAGCAGCGCAAACCAATGATTTAATTGAACGTGCTCGTGCATCGATTTTAAATACACTTGAAGAAGCAAAAGCGAAATTTTCAACTGAAGGTGTCACTGTTGAAACTCGCTTACTTGAAGGTCAAGTGGTGCATACTGAACTGGTTAAAGCTGCAGAAGAAACACATGCGGACTTGATTATTATTGGTTCACATGGCCGTACAGGGATCAAAAAATTCTTCTTGGGCAGCGTAGCTCAAAGCGTACTAGGTGCTTCAGACATTCCTGTTTTGGTTGTACGCAAATAAGCCATTAGATTTATAGCGTGAAATAAAAAGCCTTCTGATCCTAGAGGGCTTTTTATTGACTACTTCATCAATTATAAAATTATAATTCTATGTTTAAGGCAAGGATTTTTTAGGGTAACCATTGATATTGTTTCAATGAGATGCGTCCATTCACCACAAAGACATTTTCAGCTGCCAATTTCAATTGCTGGATATTTTCACCTTTTTCATTGCAACGCTGCGTGCTGATTTTTCCCTGAGCATTCACCACCCGATGCCATGGGATCGTTGATGTTGTATCTAGATGCTTTAGTACATAGCCAACCAGTCGTGCATGTTTCGGTAAACCCGCTAATTTGGCAATTTGTCCGTAAGTGGCAATCTTCGCCTGCGGTATCAATTGAATGACCGACAAAATTTGCGTTGCCAATTCATCACTCTGCTTCATCTGATCTCCTTTGAGCCGCATAAAAAAGAGAACCCGAAGGTTCTCTTTGATTAATACTTAATTTTGACAGATTAGGGTGTGTTGACATTTACAGCCGATAAATTGAGCTAAAGAGGCAACCATATAAATATACAAGCTAAAGCAACAGTGCTTTGATAGTTACGTTTTAGCTTATCGTATCTTGTGGCAATTCCTCTAAATTGTTTTAATCTACAAAATGCATTTTCAACTAAATGTCTGATTTTATACATATACCAGTCCATATCATCATTGCTA
>NZ_VOZI01000049.1:0-2175 GCF_013419835.1 Acinetobacter sp. YH12052 | reverse complement strand
CTGATGGAGCTTTTGATTGATCGAAAGCTTGTGAGGAAGCTGAGATCAATTGATTTTTCCAGTCAATAATTTGGTTTTGATGAACATCAAACTCAGAACTCAATTCAGCAAGTGTTTTTTCTGCTTTGATCGCAGCAAGTGCTACCTTAGCCTTAAAGTCGTTTGAATGATTTCTTCTTGGTCTACGTGCCATAAAATACTCCATATATTGATGTTTATAACATCATTTGAGGAGCAGAGTATCACTTATAGGAGTTGTTCAAATTTCCGGATCCATCTCTAAGTGAGGAGGAAATGACTCTTACTATTCAGATGTTGTTTCAAGCTTTTTTTGATTGATAGAGTTTTATGTATTAAACTCTATATTGAAAGTAAATATATTGTAAAAATAGTATGTTATTTACTAATTGATTAAATTATTTACACTTATTCTGTATAATGCTCTATGAATTCATTACTTATTTTTTTAAATTAAAAATCATATGCAAAGCTTAAATGATGAAGAGTGTCGCCAAGTTGAAAGTGTAAAACAGCTTTTACAAAAAAATTTTAAAGATAAGCTTTATGCTATTTATTTATATGGTTCGTATGTTGATGGTGGTTTAAAACATAAAAGTGATCTTGATATTTTAGTTATTATTGAACGTGAAATTACCGATCAGGAAAGAAAACAATTAGCGCAGAATTTTCTAAATATATCTGTTCCGATTGGTCATGCTACAGCGCGTGCCTTAGAAATTACGATATTAGAAAAAGGGAGTATTACCAATAAAAATCATCCATATACATATCAGCTACAATATGGCGAGTGGTTGAGAGAAGAATTACTCAAAGGTGAATTACTTTATAGTCAATCTGATCCAGATATTAGTATTTTACTTAAAACTGCCCAATTACATAACATTACTATCTTTGGACCTGATATTTGCGATTGGTTAAATCCAATTAGCTATGAACAATTAATATTTGCCATGCAAAAAACTTATCCACAAATTATTGCTCATTGGAAAGACGATCAGGATGAATGTAATCAAATTTTAGCGCTATGCCGTATAGCTTATACATTAGATCATAAAACAATAGTTGCCAAGGATGTTGCTGCGACATGGTTTTTAGAATTCTTAAGTCAGATAGATCAAGACATTTTGCAACTCATAATAGATGAATATATTGGGCAAGGTCATGAGCAATGTTGGTTAGTTTTACATGATCAGCTTGCTAAAATTGTTAAAGAATTACAGCATAAAATTGAACCACTACTTTTTAACTGATGTGGAAGTAATGGATATGCTTCTTAGATTATTACCTCACTATATCTCTAAATACCGAAGAGACTTGATATTGCAAAGGGGGGCGTGGTTGGAGTTGCATGAAGATTTTAAATAAAAGCGGAGGAACTAGGGTAAAAGTTGCCAAAAAGTTTCTTCTGAAATGACTTTTATATTATGACGTTTAAGCAAAGCGGAGGTAACTCCATTGCCATAGATCTTATTCCCATTAAATTGACCATCGTAAATCATTGAACTACCACATGAAGGGCTATTTTCTTTAAGCACTACCAGAGTAGCTTTTAATAATTGAACTTTTTTTAAAGTTCTATATGCCCCTTCAATATAGATTGAAGTCACATCCTTTCCTGATTTTTCAATTACACAGGCTTTTCCATCTAAGACATCATCGCCATTACCTCCCGAAATCTCGGCAGGTTCGCGTGGTGTTGATAAACCGCCAAGAATCTCTGGACATACCATAGTAGCTTTTCCATCTTTGACTAATTTTTCGATTTTTTCGTTTAAGCTATGCGTCCCGTTATAACGTACCTTTAAGCCAGCCAGACAAGAACTTACTAAAATCATATTTCCTCTATGAAAAAGATATGTATCGATTTGCTATTTAGCCAGTACCTATTATTTTTTAAAATTAATAGGTTAGTGCTATGGATAAAACAAGAATTTAAATATGATCAATGCAAAGTGAGTTATTTTTTTTCTAACCCACAAAGCTTATAGATTAGTTTGATCCTTTTTGTTTAGAAAATTTATCAACAGTGATGTGTGCTGAATTAGCAGGAGACTTTCACTTGGGAGATTCTAGGCAGCTAACCGATAAAAGTCTTCTGCCATTTGATTTGGTGTCTTAAAATCCAAGCCTTTTTGAATTCTTCGCTGATTATAA
>NZ_VOZI01000048.1:0-3310 GCF_013419835.1 Acinetobacter sp. YH12052 | reverse complement strand
TACGTGTATTCATTTCTATCATTTAATCTTAATTCTATTAGATTAATGATAATACTATCATTTAATTATTGCATTAAGTCTAATGATAGATATTGTATGCGATTTGGCTCGCTATCATTCAGGTATAGTCTTTTGATAAAAAAAGCATGACTAAAAGCCATGCCTTGGGAATTCGTATAACGTGTATTATGTTAATTTTAGAGAATCTTAAAAAATACTTTTATGAAAAATAAAATTGAAGATTTAAAATCAACAATTCAAGAACTAATAGAATTGTTTGAAGAACAGAATTTAGAACATTGGGCAGAAATGTATAAAAGAATACTGTTCTATATTGATGATGATCTAGAATACGCAAAATATAAAATACAAAGTACCATTGGAGGAATGGGATCAATGGATGATATCGTTTTATATCGCAATGGTGATCCACTTATCAAAGAAAACAATCGTTTGGATTACTTAAGAAGTAAATTATATGTTTTTTGCGAAAGCTAAATTATTCTTAATATCGCTAATTTAACATAATGGCGATTATACGAATCTAAAAATGGGAGTCTTTAGCTCCCATTTTTATTGTTAAACATTGAATCCTATATGTTTTCCTGTTGGAAGCTCTACATCAATACGGAGCTTCCCGCCCATTGCCTCAACATACTTTTTCATGGTTGAAATCTTAAGATCATTGCCACGATTTTCTATTGCTGAAAGCGATGGCTGTTTTATTCCCAAAGTTTCAGCAAGTTCCTTTTGAGAGATTTCAAGTTCTTCACGAATAAGATGAAGCTGATTTTCTAGCAGTAATTCATCTGCCATTTTTTGAATACGGGCTTGGCTCTCTGGAGAGCGGCTAGCTAACAATTCTTGCAGAGTCTTAGCCATTAGATTTATCTCCTAGGGTGGTGAGATGAAGTTGGTATTGTTCATCTGCAATATCCAGCATGTCTTTATAAAAACGCTTTTTACTGCCTTTATCAGCAATACATAGAACAATAGCCTGTCGTAAAGGATCAAATGCGAAGAAAGCTCTCAGTGGTTTACCTCGATGTTGAACACGAAGCTCTTTCATGTTGGTAAATTTAGAGTCATAGACAGTATCTACTAAAGGGCGGCCTAAACTTGGTCCTTGCTGCTGTAGAACAACTAGGGCAGCCAGAACCTTCTCTTGTGTTGATTCGTCTTGCTGTTCAAGCCATTCATTAAATAGATCTGTCGTAATGACTATCCACATACCACAACCAAAATATAGATTATAGTCTATATTTTAGGAGCATTATGCTTGTTTTGCAAATGAGAAATGATAGGCAATAAAAAACCCCAGCATCCTGCCGGGGTTTTTCATATTGGGGTCGTTTGCGGGAAGGGGCGGAATCCTACGCTAAGGCTTTGGCCAGCGATATTCTCCGGTGAGATTGATGTGTTCCCAGGGGATAGGAGAAGTCGCTTGATATCTAGTATGACGTCTGTCGCACCTGCTTGATCGCGGCCGCGATAGCTAGATCGCGTTGCTCCTCTTCTCCATCCGCGTTCCAAGCTGCGGAAAGGCACCCATAAGCGTACGCCTGGTCGAGCAGGCGACGCGGATCGACGTCCAGCGCACGAGAGAATGCGTCCGCCATCTGTGCAATGCGTCTAGGATCGAGACAAAGGTCGTCTCTGTCAGCCGGATCGTAGAACATATTGGCGGCGCCAAAGCCCACTTCACCGACCAGACCGACGGGATCTATCACCAGCCAGCCGCGACTGGAGAACATGATGTTTTCATGATGCAGATCGCCATGTAGCCCACGCAGTTCCGAGGCATTGCTCATCATTTGATCGGCTATAATCGCCGCGTGGACGTAGTCAGTTTGACAACCTGCGTTTTGATCATCGCGCGCCCGCTGAAACAAAGCTGCAAAGCGATCCCGGATCGGGAGAAGGGCAGAAGGCAGGGGTTCCTCAGATGCGGCATACAGCTTCGCCATTAGTTCCGCTGCAATTTCGGTCGCCTGGTAGTCGCCGTGCTCGGCAACGATGTGAGAGAGCATTCGCTCCCCGGCATATTCGAGCAACATCAGATTGTTCTCACGACCGAGCAACCGGACTGCTCCCCTCCCATTGCGCCATACCAGATAGTCGGCCCCGCGCAGTTCATCAGCAATGTCTTCTATAGGTTTCAATCCCTTGACGATTGCAGGAGTCCCGTCTGGCAATGAAACTTTCCAAACGAGGCTGGAAAAGGTGTCCGCAATGAGAACAGGTTGCGAAACGTGCCAATGAGCAGGAAAAACAGGCGGCATGAACATCAACCCCAAGTCAGAGGGTCCAATCGCAGATAGAAGGCAAGGCGTTCGCGGTCGGGGGCTTCGATCCCCAATACATTGAATAGGACAGCGAAGGCGCGCTCTGCTTCATCTGGCGCTGCCCAGTTCTCTTCGGCGTTAGCAATCATGAGTGCCAAATCGGCATAGCGATCTGCTGTTCCGAGCCGCCCAAGGTCGATCAGACCCGTGCATTGAAGAGTTTTAGGGTCCACCATGAAGTTCGGCATGCAGGGATCACCATGGCAAACAACCATATCGGTGCGCTCTTGGTCGAGCCGCACCGGTAGCTCTCGTTCGACACGAGCCAAAAGATCGAGCTGCGGCGTACTCTTGTCCTCGTCCGGTAAGAAGTCGGGATTGACGGCATTGCGGGACACCACATCAACGGCGCGTCCGAACATTCGCGACAGCCTGCGCTCAAACGGACATTGATCAACCGATAGGCTGTGAACAGCGCCAAGTTGCTGCCCCATTGACGGCCACGCTTTGAGCAAATCCGCTCCAGACAGATCAGCCGCCGGTACTCCCGGAATTGCCGTTATCACCAAGCATGCACCCTCCTGTTCCTCCTGCCAGTTGATGACCTCGGGGCAAGCCACACCTCGACCTTTGAGCCAAATGAGGCGGTCACGCTCTCCAGCGAGCTCACCGCGGCGGGAAGCAGGTGCGATTTTCGCGAAGGCATGCCCGTCACCACGTCGAAAAACAAAATCACCAGATTCTCCGCCTCTGACAGGCAACCAGTCAGAATGCGATTCACCAAAAAAAATATTAGTTCGATTCAATGGAGGTTCCTTCAGTTTTCTGAGGCTTTGTTGCACAAAGATTTGAAATGCAAAGCGCCCCTAATTGATCCAAATTTAAGGCGTAACTTGGGTAAGGTCGATTATCCTGTCGTCGGGTCGCCCTCAAAGGGGACATGCCTGCTGAACCGCGAATATAGAGAAATATCCCGAATGTGCAGTTAACGAATTCTTGCGGTTTCTTTCAGCGCCGCCAATACC
>NZ_VOZI01000047.1:0-3831 GCF_013419835.1 Acinetobacter sp. YH12052 | reverse complement strand
AATGATTTTTAATTCTATTCGACGGAGTCTTACATCTAGGGGGTGAATAAAGGGATTAGCCTTCGGCTGGAGGTACTTTTGTTTTGGCAAAAGTACCCAAAACCATTGTCATCCGCAAAACTCGTTCACTAGCGTCAAATTATTCAAAGTATCGCAAAAACATTTTTGATTAAAAGTAGTCCTGTCTCAAACACTTGCGGATGACGTTACCGCGTATCATATACTTTTATTTAAATCAAATTACGCTTCTGGTGTTACTGCGTAACATCAGTAAGTAAATAAAAAAATCCCCGCAACGAATGCAGGGATTTAAAAATTAACGTGATGACTTGAAGGTGGACGTAAAACTTTGAGCTTCACGTTTTGCATCTGGGTCACTCGGCATTGGGTATGGTGCAGCAGCTCGAACAGCAGCCTCAATACTGGCTTTCATATCAGGGTCACTAGAGTTCACGATCACTGATCGAACTGAACCACTTTCCGTAAGGGTAACGCGAGCAGTCGCCGTTTTACCTGCAGAGTCAGAAGGCGTATCCCACGCACGCTTAATCCTATTTTCAAAATCACGTTTTGCTGTTGAAGCAATTTTCTTCGCTTCAGCTTTTTTCTGTGCTGCTTCTTCAGCTGCTTTTTTTGCAGATGAAGCTTTGGCTTCTTCGGCTGCACGTTCGCGTGCTTCGGCATCGGCTTTTGCCTTTGCATCAGCCTTAGCTTTGGCATCAGCATCTGCTTTACGTTTTGCAGCTTCTGCATTGGCCTTAGCTTTGGCATCAGCATCTGCTTTACGTTTTGCAGCTTCCGCATTGGCCTTGGCTTTCGCATCAGCATCAGCTTTACGTTTTGCAGCTTCTGCATTGGCTTTAGCTTTTGCATCAGCATCAGCTTTACGTTTTGCAGCTTCCGCATTGGCTTTAGCTTTGGCATCGGCGTCTGCTTTACGTTTCGCCGCATCTGCATTGGCCTTGGCTTTTGCATCTGCATTGGCTTTTGCCGTTGCTGCAGCTTTGGCTTTGTCAGCTTCTGCTTTTCTTAATGCATCGGCACGGATTTTTTCAGCCTTGGCTTTTGCATCAGCATCTGCTTTACGTTTTGCTGCGTCAGCATTGGCTTTCGCCGTAGCATCTGCTTTTGCCTTAGCCGCATCCGCTTTGGCTTCTTGTTGCGCTTTTAGTTTTGCAGCTTCAGCCGCTTTAGCTTGTTCTTGAGCACGCTTTGCATTGTCCGCAGCTTTTTGTTCAGCAAGCTGCTGTGCTTTTGCCGCAGCGCGTGCCTGTTGAGCAGCAATCTGTGGATCTGCCTTAGGTGGTTCTGCTGGCTTAGGTGGTGCAGCCGTTGGAATCTCGGGTGCTGGTTCAACGCTAGGTTCTGCTGTTTGCGTGATTTGTTCAGCTACATTTTCATGCGCGGTTTCATCAAACTCTGTGACTTCACGTGTTACAGGTTTTAAATCTTCCGGTTTTACCAAAACAGTGGTTATTTTTTTAGGGGGCTCAGGTGGTTTACTCATGCCAAGATAAAGTAAGCCAACCACAGCGACGATATGCACACCTAGTGTGAAACCAATCGCAACGGCTTTTTGTTTAAAAGGCGGCTTGTTGAAATCTTTCATAAATTATTTTAATGGCTCAGTCAGTAAACCTACTTGTGTTAAACCTGCATCTTGAAGGGCAGACATGAGTTTCATGACTTCACCATAAGGACGAGATTCACTGCCGTTAATCAGGACACTCATTTGCTTTTTCTGTTCGTTGGCTTCATTTTGTGAAGCAGTTAAAACAGATTTTAGTTCATCGAGTGTGAGTACATCATTTTGATGATTTTTATCTTCGAGTTTGATCGTACCATCCGCCTCAAGTGTAACAATCGCAGGGCGATCTTCCGCTTGCATAGGCGTGCCATTCGCCTGTGGTAAGTCGACTTTGACACCTGTGGTGATCATAGGTGCAGTGACCATGAAAATCACCAATAAAACCAACATGACATCAATATAAGGTACGACGTTCATGTCACTTTTTAATGGTTTTTTGATGCGCTCAAAGCGTCCAGAACGTTGAATAGCCATTAGTCATCGTCCTGAGTTGAACCTACAGACTGGCGTTGTAATAACGCAACCATTTCTTCGGCAAAAAGTGCACGATCGTTATAAACGGCTTCACCTTTGGCTGTGAAATGGTTAAATGCAAGTACAGCAGGAATCGCTGCAAAAAGACCAATTGCCGTTGCAATCAATGCCTCTGCAATACCAGGAGCAACCGTAGCAAGGGTGACTTGGTCAACATCTGCCAAACCAATAAAGGCATTCATAATGCCCCAAACGGTACCAAATAAACCAACATAGGGAGCAACTGAGCCAATACTCGCAAGCGCGCCTAAACCATTTTCTAAATGTCCTTGGTCACGGCTTAAACCCACGCGAAGAATACGTTCTGTACCTTCAATTGATTGTTCTGCACTGGCATTACGTTTTTTAAGTTTGAAAAACTCGCCTAAACCTTGATAGAAGACATCTTCAAGGCCAACACGTTTCGAGTTGAGCTGAGCATTGTTGTATAAAGTGTTGAGTTCGGCGCCAGACCAAAAGATTTTTTGGAAATGTTCATCATCGGCCTGCGCTTTTTTATAACTCATGTGTAACTTGGCAATCAGATACCAACTGAATAACGAAGCTAAGAGCAGCAGGAGCATTACCAGTTGTACGACAGGACTTGCTTGTAAGATTAGGTCTGAAACTTTGAGTGTTGATTCTAGTTGAGTTGCCATAGTTACTACATGTGCCAAATAATTTTTTTAATCTTGTTCCAATTCTTTCAGAATCAGTTCACGTATTTCATCAGGAAGGCGACGGGGTTTCATCTCTGCACTGATACATGCCAATTCTACCTCACCTGATGCCAGCATAATATCACCACGATAAATATTTTGTTGCAACACAAATGACGTAGCCTTACACGAAACTACACTTGCTGTAACAGTAATCAGGTCATCCATTAATATAGGACGTGAATATTTCACATTAATTTTATGAACGACAAAGTTGTAATCTTTTTGATGCCAATAATGGTCTACACCTGAAGCGCGTAGCCATTCTGTGCGGGTACGTTCCATAAAGCGAATATGATTTGCGTGGTAAACAATGCCACCTGCATCTGTATCTTCAATATATACACGAATGTTGAATTCGAATTTATTCGCCATGAGAGTGTTCCGTCTTTATAAAATCTGAAAAATATTGGTCTGCACTTCAGCAAAGAATTAGAGCATTTAAAAATGGCGATAATTCAATGATTCGTCAAGTGCTTCAATGACGGGCAGTTTAGCACCGTGAGTCATCAGTCCAATGGCACAAGGTTTCAACTCACGTAAATCTTTAACTTTCGTAGTTGTAATTATTGGTTAAAAAGTGGCTGCTTTTAATTTGTTTGTTCATCTAATTTAAATTTTGCATCGACAAAATCCTGTAGATGAGCTGCTAAATATCCCGCAATATGAAAGTGAGTTTCTTCCATTTTCTTTTTCTGTTGCTTTGGAAGTAATGCTTTTAAAGATTCATACATATACGTTAAGCAGCAAAAGCCAAGGCCAATAACTACCATGAGTAAAAGTTTATTAGGTAGATCTATCCAGAAAAACACATAAACGAGTATGACTAAAGCAAAGAATGAGAAGCTGAAATACAACGTATTAATTTTTGCTGGCTTAAAGTTTTCCTTGACCAAAGCTTGTACGTCGTCGTGATAGTACGTCCCAATAAAAATGAGGGCAGAAGCATAGTTGAAGCTCAGGTTTTTTATACGATATGTAGAAGGCGATTGCTTAATAGTTAAAATATTA
>NZ_VOZI01000046.1:0-3882 GCF_013419835.1 Acinetobacter sp. YH12052 | reverse complement strand
AACTGTTGTTGCTTGCTCGCTACGCTTTTCCCTAACCAAATGTCGCTCACTATTAGGAATAGAAACAATGCTATCAGAAAGCCCAGCACTCCCCCTGTAAATATATTCAAACGTAGTGCGTTTTTGATCTTCGATTGTTCTTGATGAATCAACCTTAAATTCTCTTTGATAACGCTCGCTGTTGCTTCCTCGCTTGCTTTCAACAAGGCTTTGTAGTTTTCCAAGTGCTGTTGCGTAACGCTCTCTGCTTGTTCCTTGATACTCTGCTCTTGCTCTGTTGTGTTCTTCTGCAAATTTTTGATCAAATTGTCGATTTTCATAAATTGTACCCTCTAGGCGTATATTCCTCTTACCATCAGGATTCTTAATACTGATTGATCTATCTGTTTGTCTTGTTATTTCAAAACCTGCTACTTCTAAAGTTTGAATAACGTCTTTTCTATCCTGAATATTCCCTTTACCAATTTGATCAGCAATCACCAAACCTATTTGCTCTTTAATGTCCTTAACTGACGGAGGTAAGTTTTGGCTGTTAAGCGTCTTAATAGCTTGAGCTTTTTCAGGTGCGTGAGGGTCTGATAATCCATGTTCAAAGTTAGTTTTTTGCTTCCAATTTTCAACTAATGGACGATCTACTTTGTCGTAGTAAGGCTGTAAGCGTTTTCCTGTACTTAATTCAACATTTGGAATAATAAAATTAAGCTCCAAACGCCCTTTATCCGTATGTTCTATCCAAGTAATGTCGTATTGATCTCTTTCTAATCCTGCAAGTAGTGTTTTTTCAAAATCTTGCATGATTTCTTGTTTTATTTGATCTTTAAGGTTTGCTTCTTCAAAAGATAAAACACCGACTGTATAACGGTTTTGAAAGTCTAAGTTGTCCGCTAATCGAGCGGTTAAATCAGGGTCGCCACTAAGTAAAATCGCTCCATCACGATCTTTGTCTTTACCTAGCATGTAATCAATAACTGCACCTGCACTGCCGCCACCTTTGTTTCCCAATATTTTAACGATCATAGTTTTCTAATACTTCTTGAAGTTGCTCTCTAATCATTGCCAATTGTGCAAATGCTTTGATTTTTTCTATATCTGATTCAACGGTATTCACTTGGCGAGCAATTTGATTCAAATTCCCACCAATACGAGCTAAAGCATTAAGAAGAATTGGATCCGCTACTTTGTAATTTCTTTTTTTATTCGGTTTTTCATCTAAACAAACTGATCTCATCCACGTAGCAAGCTCACCACCTGTCATACGCTCAAGTAAAGCTTGATGTTCTTCTTCTGTAAGACGAATTTTGATTTCTTTATTTCGCTTAATTGTCTGTTTCATTTCTAACTCTATTTCGGAGTTGAATCGCTTTTTTATAAAGGACCTGGCTAGCTGAAAGCTGGCCATGTTCCTGCAATAAAAAAAGCGAAAGAGGGTTTTAGGGAGGCTTCCCTAACAAGGCACAAAAGGAACTCTAACGAAACCTTTAGGTTTTGTCTAGAGTACCCTTTGTGTGTCCTTGCCCTTATATATTTTTTTAAAATTAAAAATAATTTAATGTGATATAATGTTTACATTACAGTTAACTTAATGATCAAAATGAAAAGAGCTCTTCTATTTTTAATTCTAGGAATAACTATTCAAAGCCATGCTTATTCTGAAGCTGAGTTAGATAACTTTCTAATAGAAAATATGAACGCAATAAGATTAAACGCAGAAAAAATTAATGAGTTAGATAAAGAAATAGAAACAATAGGAAATGGTATAGAAATTTTAGAACCAATCTGTGAGAAACGAAAAGTCATTCGGAATTATATTGCTTTACTTGAAAATATAGAAAATTCAAAAGAACTTATGGAATTGATCAAAGAAGATACGAGATTTATTGAATATAAAATGTATATCAAAAAAACAAAAGAAAACTGGCAAAAGTATATAAATAGAGATGATGAAAGACTACGTAAAAAGTTGAATGTAAAACCAGAGATGAAAGTAATCACATTAGATTATGTTTGTAGAGCCGGGGGATATTAAAAGAAGAAAAAAAGCTGATATCTGATTTAGGCTTGTTTAGTCTCAAAAAGAGAGTCTATAGACTCTCTTTTTTTCTGCGGAAATATGTAGCTCTACTAATACCTAATTCTTTCCAAGGTTCTCCTAATGAAGGTCTACCGCCTGCTTTAGATTTCTTACCACCTATGGCGCCTTTACGGCTTTGACGATCAATAAACTCTTGATAGCAGTAGGCATCTTTTTTCCAACAGTATGTAGCGATACTCTTAGCTGTAGCTTTGATTTCTGAATACGGTAATGCCTCTAAAAACGCCTCATTTACGCTTAAACACTGTTTGGTGACTTCCTCTAGCCAAGTATTATAAACACCACCTCTATGCGCTCTAACAGCCGTATACGCCCATTTACGCACGGTATTGAACATAGTGCAGTTACGTCCAAGCCCTGAAACTTCCTGTTTTTTGCTTAATTTCTTCGGTAACTCGACAAAATCGGCTAAATAATCGAGTGTGTAAGCTTGTTCACTCCAAAAAGTGACACGCCAATCTTTATGAAATGGATTCTTCGTAATGAGATGACTGTAGCCAACGTCTGCTCCAAGTTTATTGGCAAGTCCAGCTTGTATCTTAGCTGCATAGCTAATAGCTTTTTGACTGGCTAATTCACTGGTACACAATGGAATTTCTAATTTATAGCAAATATGTGCATGACCATTTTTAGGTGTTTGTGCTGTCCAATAGGGCATTGGTAGATTTGCATCATGCCAAGCCATGACAGCTTCGGCACGATCTATATCAAAAAAGAAGTAATGAATCATACAAGGCTGATTACCCTGTATGTACTGCATACTAATTGCCGTTTTTTTCGGTCTTATTTGTAAACCGTACAATAAATCATCTGCACAGTATGGTTTATGAGCAAGATTTTCAAAAAAATCCTGTAATTGTATATTTTTCACAGTTTGCAACGTCCTATATGTTGCAAATGCTTAAAACATCGGTAAAATACAAGTATCGAATTTGCGTTTACTGATGCTTTAAGTATTTGTTAAACAAAGAAAAGAAAGTAGGTTTGCCGACCTACTTTTTTTTCGCCTGTAAGAAATTTAACACAAAATAAATTTCTTTAAAAGTATCTGATTTTACAAGGAAAATTATTATCTCATTGGGCTAGATAATAATTTAGATAATCCATTTTTTACTCAACATAATCATCGAGATAATCAGAAGTTTAGTTCTATATAATCATCGAGATAATCCTCTATCTCGCTTCTCAAAATCTTCTCTCTTAATCTGCTGACGTTCTAATTGCTTTTGATTTGTTCGATCAATTTGCTGTTCAGATCGTTCAATTGCTGATTTTGTCTGCTCAAGTCTTGATTCTGTGTCGTTAATAGCTCGATCTGCGTTATCAATAGCTCGATCTGCTCTGTCTGATTTTTCTTTATTTGCTCTAACTCGTTCAATTGCTTCTCTAATGAGTCTAATAAATCGTTGTAACGATTCATAAAGTCGTTTGGCATCTTCTTGTTCCGATGTATTTGGTTTCTTTGCTTTATTCGCCTGAGATTGGCTCAATGATGATTTTTGAGTATTTTTTATATCTGCATACAAATACTCAACGTCCCAAAGATTACCTATGTCCTTATCATTTGAACGATTTAAAGCATGATCAAAGGGATTCTTATCAAAAGGATTATTTAAGGTTTTACTGAAAGCACCTTGTTGTCGTTTTTGGTTGTATAAGCTTCCGATGTCTTGCTGTCGTTTGCTCTGATGTAATACGTTGTTTTGTCCTTGCTTTCCAATATCGTCACTGTCTTTAAAACTTTCTGCTCTAATTGGGTGTACTCGATCTGTGAGTTGAGTGTTGCCAAC
>NZ_VOZI01000045.1:0-4074 GCF_013419835.1 Acinetobacter sp. YH12052 | reverse complement strand
AAGTAACTTGGACCAGTGTTGATCATTTAGCATTGTTCGAGGCATAGCGAGTGTAAAATTGGGTTTGGCGATTTAATTTTACTATCTCGCTATTTTTTTAATCAACAAATGTCAACAGACCCTAGTAACTATAGACCATCATTTGAGTTGAGGCTCTCTTTGAATCTCTTGCGCATTTGCATATTGATCGACGTCGGCATCGCTTGCTTGTGTAGAAAGTGGGTGATCAACAAAACCCATTTTCGGGACAGGGATTTCAATTTTATTTTCGACAAAGGCATTACGAATCCGTTCTTGCATTTCATCGCGGACTTTCAGGAAATTCTCTCTTTGGCACCAAATGGCAAAAAGCAGCTCAATGGAAGATTCTCGAAAGGCAGTGACGGTCACGGCAGGTTTAGGGTCGGCCAAGACCAATGGATATTTACTGACGGCATCTAATAAAACTTCACGAACTTTGATGATGTCTTCATGAAAGTTAATCGCAAGGGTAATTGGAATTCGCCGTATTGGAAACTTAGACAGGTTATGCACAGGTGCCCGAATCAGTTGTTCATTCGGCAAGCGGACATAGACATTGTCCTGCGTGAGTAATTTGACCGACAGTAAATCAATCGAGATCACTTCACCTTCAATGGTATGCCCGCGAATCAGTGTCAATTGAATGGTATCACCAACCTCAAAAGACCCTTCACCGATCAAGAACATCCCGCTGATCAGGTTGGATGCGGACGTTTGCGAGGCAAAACCCAGTGCGACCGTTAAAATACCTGCTGCACCCAAGAAGACGCTGAGTTTAAAGCCGGCTTCTTTTAAACTGGCCATCACAAAGATGATAAAGATGAAATAGAAAATCCCGCGACGCCAAACCAACTGTTGATGGGCATTGAAACGCATACCCACAGTACGAATAAAGGTATTCGAGATAAAACGTGCAATCAAAAAGCCGATGACTGCCAGTAAAACAGCCACCAATAATTCCGTCAGCCGATCGGTATTAAGATTGGCGACCATTCCTTTTAGGCTGCTGGTGATTTCTGTCGAAATATTTAAATCTGCCATGGCTCGCCCTTAGAAAAATGAATCAAACATATTGAACAGCACATTGGCTGACTCTCGTGGCGGATGTAGATAAATCACGTCACCTGCTTGTGGCGGTGTGCGATTTTCAATTTTGACCCGCGGCGGTTTGTCATGACCTTCATGCACGACTCGAATTTGTGAAGTCCATAAACGTCCCGTACTTTCACTATAAAATAATGGCAAAGCCGGTACAGGGACATTCATACGGTCGAAACGAATCTGTTGATTACTCACGTTATGAAACTCAATAGGGGTTACTGCACGAAAAGCACGAGGTTTGAGTTGTTTAAGTTCTGTACGACCATCAACTGCCGTGGCATAGCAAATTTCACCCATTCGATGATTCGGACCAAACCAGGTATCTTTAGGTAAAATCACAGGTATATCAAATAACGGTTCTTTGAGACCTTCGACAAAGCCGGCAATCCACAGCGGTGTACTGATATATAGCGTTCCGCGCTGTCCGGCTGGAATATAAATTGGATCGACTGGTTTAATCACCACAGACCGATCTGCCAAACGTGGCATGATTTGAATTTTGTCATGTGTTTGGCGGAACATATAGCGTTCCATTTTAATGGGCTGTGGAAAACCAAATTCAGGGTCTTGTATCGGATGCCATTGTTGCTCATAGTCAAACTGAAAGGTTGGGCGATGGTATTCCATACGCCACTCTTGCATGCCGCGCGTCACACGGAACAATAAAGACCCAAACTGCCAACTGCGCGGGTGATTCAGTTCAAATTGATATTCCCCCCACCATTTACGTTTTGGGGATTCCTTTTCAGTCAAATCATTTTCTAATGGCAATGCGTATATCCCTTGTCCTGATAAATCCTAAAAACAGACTTCACGCTGTCAGATGCTTAGAGTACACTCAAAACAACTTTTTTCATCATTATAATGCGTGATGCAAGTACTTAAACAATTACAAATACCATATAGTTTTGCCAAACGTCATGGCGTATTGCTTCGATATGAGGGTGATCAAGCTTTTATTGTACGTCGTGACAGCACGCCACTGCTGGCTTTACAAGAAGCACGTCGCTATTTAGGGCATCCTGCACAATATCAATTATGTAGTGAGCAAGAGTTTAATCAATTACTCAGTGCAAGCTTTGCCGGAGACACCGGTGAGTCTCAACAAGTGGCAGCGGGTCTGGAAGATCATCCTGATTTACTTAGCCTTGCGGACTCTGTACCAGAAGCTGAAGATTTGATGGATCAGGAGGATGATGCGCCGATTGTACGGTTAATCAATGCCTTATTGTCTGAAGCGATCCGTGTCGGTGCTTCAGATATTCATATCGAATCTTTTGAAAAAAAGCTGTCTGTCCGCTTACGTGTCGATGGTCAGTTACGTGAAATTGTGCAGCCACGTCGTGAACTAGCACCACTGTTGGTGTCACGTATCAAAGTCATGGCCAAACTCGATATTGCAGAAAAGCGAATTCCACAAGATGGTCGTATTTCACTACGTTTGGCGGGCCGAGAAGTTGATGTTCGTGTATCAACCTTACCATCTTCCTATGGTGAACGTGTGGTGATGCGTTTACTCGATAAACAAGCTGGGCGTTTAAACATGACCCATTTGGGCTTGATGCAGCATGACTATGATCGATTGAAACAACTGGTACATCGTCCGCATGGCATTATTTTGGTTACGGGACCAACGGGTTCGGGTAAAACCACCACCTTATATGCGGCATTGTCTGATCTAAATGATGGTTCAAAAAATATTTTGACTGCGGAAGATCCAATTGAGTATCAACTTGAAGGGATCGGGCAGACGCAGGTCAATACCAAAGTGGATATGACCTTTGCTCGTGCATTAAAAGCCATGCTTCGACAAGACCCAGATGTGGTCATGGTCGGGGAGATTCGTGATTTAGAAACTGCTGAAATTGCAGTACAAGCGTCATTAACAGGCCACTTGGTACTTTCAACGCTGCATACCAATACAGCAATTGGTGCGGTGACCCGTCTTAAAGACATGGGGATTGAACCCTTTCTACTTTCAAGCTCACTGATCGGTGTTGTGGCACAGCGTTTGGTTCGAACCTTGTGCCGTCACTGTGCGACTTGGCATGATGCCGATGATTTTGAAAAAGACTTATTTAGGCATCTCGATGCATCGGCTGAGTTAAAATTGCCTCAACCTAAAGGCTGTGAACAATGCTCGCATACTGGATTTACAGGGCGTACCGCAATTTATGAAATCGTCCCGATTGATGAGCAAACACGTCGCCTCATTCATGGTAATGCTGCTGAGTTTGAGTTAGAAAATCATGTACGTGCAAATGCGGGTTCAATTCGTGATGATGGATTGCGTAAAGTTTTGGCAGGTAAAACCACCATTGAAGAAGTGCTCAGAGTGACGAATGAAGCGGCTGAATAGTCAGTGTGAAATATAAATAAAGCCCCGAAGCCTGTGTAAGGATTCGGGGCTTTGCTTTAGTTAATCTTTTCAAAATGAATTACAGCATCATATGCTTTGTCTGTCAGAGTGAGGTGAGTTGCATCACTCAGTTTCATTTCAATGCTATTACTCTCTTTATATTTCAGAACATCATTATTCACTTCGGCCATACCGGATGAAGCACTAGAAGTGCGCTCAGTATTATTTTTATCGAGCCAAAATTCGTCTTTAATTTGGTAGTCATCGCCTTGTTTGCTAATGGAAAGTTTGCGTAGGCTCTCCGTGTCAGGTGTTTGTTTCCATTCCCCTGAAAAATCAGGCGCAGGTGTTTGGCTACATGCGGCTAAGGCCAAGCTTAGAAAAAGCATCGAAAAGTATGTTTTCATTGTAAAGTCCTGAAAATGATTTTAATTTTTTATGGATGTATAGTTAATTATAGTTTGAATATTAGGGTCTGTTGACATTTGTTGATTAAAAAAATAGCGAGATAGTAAAATTAAATCGCCAAACCCAATTTTACACTCGCTATGCCTCGAACAATGCTAAATGATCAACACTGGTCCAAGTTACTT
>NZ_VOZI01000044.1:0-4473 GCF_013419835.1 Acinetobacter sp. YH12052 | reverse complement strand
GAGATCTACCAGCTCTCGTTTTTTGTTATGGAAACTGCTAAAATTCAAATACGCCATTGACGTATAAAGAGTCCATGTTATTTATTGAAACCAGCATCTTTACCAAGCAAATTAAAGACCTTGTATCTGATGAGGAATATCGTCAACTTCAGCAAGATCTTTTGGTACAGCCTGATAGAGGTGACCTAATCAAGAATGGCGGTGGTATTCGCAAAGTACGTTGTGCTCAAGGTAACAAAGGGAAAAGTGGTGGGATACGGGTGATTTATTATTGGGTCACCGAGGATGATCAGATCTTTTTCTTAGTGGCTTATCCAAAATCAGTAAAAGATAATTTAACAGATAAGGAAACCGCCATTCTGCACCAACTCGTGAAGGAGCAATTTCATGGATAACAACTTATTTGATGACTTGGTTGCTTCAATCAAAGAAGCTGGAGCTATCAAACGTAAAGAAGTTAAAGCAAGCCGAGTTACAGAACTCGAATTGCCTGATATTAAAGAAGTACGTGAAAAAACTGGCTTGAGCCAAAATGAATTTGCTGCACGTCTACATATTAGCCCCCGTACCCTGCAAAATTGGGAACAGGGACGACGCTATCCAACTGGACCAGCAGCTACATTGATTCGAATTTTAGATGCTCACCCAAGCCTTATTTGAAAAAATTACTTAAAAAATGGGAGCTTAAGGCTCCCATTTTTATTTCGTATAAGGTGTATTATGTTAATTTTAGAAAATCTTCACTACTATTATTTAAAATAAGCCTTATATCCAAGCATAAAACAAGGTTGTCTAGACTTCTTTTAACAGTAAAGTTATCATAAAACTGAATTTTATTTTTTAGGTAAGTTTATGCATTCTATCCGCATTCGTTAAGACACAACTATTTGCATAGTGACACTATTTTATAATGGTGGGCTTTTGTTGTGTCTTTAAGAATATATGCGGATATATAAAGTAAAAGTATGCTTAATTTATAAGTATGCTTTTAGTGCATAGTTTCCAGTTATAACTTAATTGACTAGCTATTTGTCCACCCTGTGGATGAATAGCTTTTTTTTTGGGAGGACACTGTGATGCTAGCTTTTGTTTTCACCTAAATCCTGTTTGCTGCATAAAAAATTTCAAGAGCTAAACAGGAGTAAATAAAAATGAGTTTAATTATTAAAGCGAGAAACATACGCTTGGATTATGCTGGGCGTGATGTTTTGGATATTGATGAATTGGAAATTCACTCTTATGACCGTATTGGTCTTGTGGGTGATAACGGAGCAGGAAAGAGTAGTTTACTCAA
This sequence comes from Acinetobacter sp. YH12052, assembly GCF_013419835.1. Taxonomy (NCBI): domain Bacteria; kingdom Pseudomonadati; phylum Pseudomonadota; class Gammaproteobacteria; order Moraxellales; family Moraxellaceae; genus Acinetobacter; species Acinetobacter sp. YH12052. The sequence goes on along the minus strand of NZ_VOZI01000044.1, from coordinate 3,179 downwards.
AGTACTTAATGGCGAAATTGTTTTAGCCGAAGCGACATTACAGCGTTTTGGTGATTTTGCACATATCAGCCAACTGGGCGGAATCGAAATAGAAACGGTCGAAGACCGGGCAATGTTATCTCGCCTTGGTGTTTCCAATGTACAAAACGACACAATGAGTGGCGGAGAGGAAACTCGTGCAAAAATTGCTGCCGCATTTTCCCAACAAGTACATGGCATTCTAGCGGATGAACCAACCAGCCACCTTGATCTCAATGGAATAGATCTACTTATTGGTCAACTTAAAGCATTTGATGGAGCATTACTTGTTATCAGTCATGACCGATATTTTCTTGATATGGTTGTAGACAAGATATGGGAGTTAAAAGACGGTAAAATTACGGAATATTGGGGTGGTTACTCGGATTACTTGCGTCAAAAAGAAGAAGAGCGACAACACCAAGCCGTAGAATATGAGCTGATGATGAAGGAACGGGAGCGATTAGAATCTGCTGTGCAAGAAAAACGCCAGCAAGCTAATCGATTAGACAATAAGAAAAAAGGAGAAAAATCCAAAAACTCTACCGAAAGTGCTGGACGACTTGGGCATGCAAAAATGACTGGCACCAAGCAAAGAAAACTGTATCAGGCAGCTAAGAGTATGGAAAAGCGTTTGGCTGCATTAGAAGATATTCAAGCACCAGAGCATTTGCGTTCTATTCGTTTTCGTCAAAGTTCAGCCCTAGAACTGCACAATAAGTTCCCGATTACGGCAGATGGTCTGAGCTTAAAATTTGGTAGCCGTACTATCTTTGATGACGCTAACTTTATAATACCGCTTGGCGCTAAAGTCGCTATAACTGGATCGAATGGAACAGGGAAAACGTCCTTGTTAAAAATGATATCAGAACGTGCTGATGGATTAACCATATCTCCAAAAGCTGAAATTGGCTACTTTACACAAACAGGATATAAATTTAACACGCATAAATCTGTGCTCTCCTTTATGCAGGAAGAGTGCGAGTACACAGTTGCGGAAATTCGTGCAGTATTGGCTTCAATGGGGATCGGAGCGAATGATATTCAAAAAAACTTATCCGACTTATCGGGAGGTGAAATCATCAAACTGCTTTTATCCAAAATGCTTTTAGGAAAATATAATATTTTGCTTATGGATGAACCAGGAAACTATCTTGACCTAAAAAGTATTGCCGCATTAGAAACAATGATGAAGTCCTATGCAGGAACTATTATCTTCGTATCTCATGACAAGCAATTGGTCGATAATATTGCTGACATTATCTACGAGATCAAAGACCACAAAATCATCAAGACTTTTGAGAGAGATTGTTAATGATAGCCAATCTAATCCGAACATTAATTATTGAACTCTTTAAAGGAAATTAAAAATGACAATTCAAGATATTCAATCACTTGCTGAAGCACACGGCTTGTTGCTTACGGACAAAATGAATTTCAATGAAATGGGCATTGATTTTAAGGTCGTTTTTGCTCTTGATACAAAGGGGCAACAATGGTTGCTGCGTATTCCTCGTCGTGATGGCATGAGGGAACAAATCAAGAAAGAAAAACGCATTTTAGAATTGGTAAAAAAACATCTTTCTGTAGAGGTTCCTGATTGGAGAATTTCATCTACAGAATTAGTGGCTTATCCCATACTTAAAGATAATCCTGTTTTAAATTTGGATGCTGAAACCTATGAAATAATTTGGAATATGGACAAAGATAGCCCGAAATACATAACATCTTTGGCAAAAACCTTATTTGAAATCCATAGTATTCCTGAAAAAGAAGTTCGGGAAAATGATTTGAAAATTATGAAACCTTCAGATTTAAGACCTGAAATAGCAAACAATTTGCAGTTAGTAAAATCTGAAATTGGTATAAGTGAGCAATTGGAAACCCGCTACAGAAAATGGTTGGATAATGATGTTCTATGGGCAGATTTCACCCAATTTATACATGGCGATTTATATGCTGGGCATGTACTAGCTTCAAAGGATGGAGCTGTTTCAGGCGTTATTGATTGGTCAACAGCCCATATAGATGACCCAGCGATTGATTTTGCTGGGCATGTAACTTTGTTTGGAGAAGAAAGCCTCAAAACTCTAATCATCGAGTATGAAAAACTAGGGGGTAAAGTTTGGAATAAACTATATGAACAGACTTTAGAAAGAGCAGCGGCCTCTCCTTTGATGTATGGTTTATTTGCCTTAGAAACTCAAAATGAAAGCCTTATCGTTGGAGCAAAAGCTCAGTTGGGAGTTATATAATTTAAAAATATGATTGCTGAGAACTGCCTTGTTTTGAAACTTGGTTGGCTTTAATTAGTTTTTAGTATTCTTTATAGAAAATGCCTCGATCAAGGGGCATTTCTAACAATCATTTAACATAAAATTTCTTATGTGAAGTAACCTGAATGCAGCGGTGCCCCATTGGGGGCGCGTTGAGATAAGCCTCTTTTAGATAACTTTAGCAACTCGATAGACAGTTGCAACTCCACAATTCACTGCTTTGGCAATTTCTTCCTTAGTCATATTGCCAACTACTAGCAATTCTTTTATTCGTTTATGTTTAGCCTCATTTGCCTTCTTGCCTGTTGGTTTGTAACCCGAACGTGCCAGGCCCTGCTTAATACGTTCTATACGTTTCTCATTGTCTAGGCGGGCCATTGTTGCCAGAAGATCAATCAACATATTGTTGATGAGTTCCAAGATTGAATGAGTAATGCTGTCACTGGTTTGAATCATTTGGTAGGTAGTAGGAAGATCTGCTACGACTAAACGAAGTCCCTTCTCCTGGATCCTGCGCTTCAGCTCTTGAAAATCTCGTTGGGTTAGGCGTGATAAGCGGTCAATACTTTCAACTAACAATGTGTCACCTTGATTTGCTTCTGACAGTAGCTTATTCAATTCAGGTCGGTCTAACTTCGTACCACTATAGTTTTCCACGTACACAATGGTTTCACCCAAATTCAAGTTTTGGTTTAGATCCTGAAGAATCTGCAAAGCCCTTTCTGCATCTTGATCTTTAGTTGAAGCTCGTAGATAAATACGTGTATTCATTTCTATCATTTAATCTTAATTCTATTAGATTAATGATAATACTATCATTTAATTATTGCATTAAGTCTAATGATAGATATTGTATGCGATTTGGCTCGCTATCATTCAGGTATA
>NZ_VOZI01000043.1:0-3247 GCF_013419835.1 Acinetobacter sp. YH12052 | reverse complement strand
AGCGACTGTTTGGGGTTGTATAGTCAAGTAATTAAGTGCATGTGGTGGATGCCTTGGCAGTCAGAGGCGATGAAAGACGTAATAGCCTGCGATAAGCTCCGGGGAGGCGGCAAATATCCTGTGATCCGGAGATTTCTGAATGGGGAAACCCACCCGCTATAAGGCGGGTATCATAAACTGAATACATAGGTTTATGAGGCGAACGAGGGGAAGTGAAACATCTCAGTACCCTTAGGAAAAGAAATCAATTGAGATTCCCTCAGTAGCGGCGAGCGAACGGGGAAAAGCCCATTAAGTTATCTAAGCTTTAGTGGAACGCTCTGGGAAGTGCGACCATAGTAGGTGATAGTCCTGTACGCGAAAGGGCTTAGATAATGATGTCGAGTAGGGCGAGGCACGTGAAACCTTGTCTGAATATGGGGGGACCATCCTCCAAGGCTAAATACTCCTGACTGACCGATAGTGAACCAGTACCGTGAGGGAAAGGCGAAAAGAACCCCTGTGAGGGGAGTGAAATAGATCCTGAAACCGCATGCATACAAGCAGTGGGAGCCAACTTGTTTGGTGACTGCGTACCTTTTGTATAATGGGTCAGCGACTTACATTCAGTAGCAAGGTTAACCGATTAGGGGAGCCGTAGAGAAATCGAGTCTTAATAGGGCGTTTAGTTGCTGGGTGTAGACCCGAAACCGGGTGATCTATCCATGAGCAGGTTGAAGGTTGGGTAACACTAACTGGAGGACCGAACCCACTGTCGTTGAAAAGCCAGGGGATGACTTGTGGATAGGGGTGAAAGGCTAATCAAACTCGGTGATAGCTGGTTCTCCCCGAAAGCTATTTAGGTAGCGCCTCGGACGAATACCATTGGGGGTAGAGCACTGTTTCGGCTAGGGGGTCATCCCGACTTACCAAACCGATGCAAACTCCGAATACCAATGAGTACTATCCGGGAGACAGACTGCGGGTGCTAACGTCCGTAGTCAAGAGGAAAACAATCCAGACCGCCAGCTAAGGCCCCAAAATTATAGTTAAGTGGGAAACGATGTGGGAAGGCATAGACAGCTAGGAGGTTGGCTTAGAAGCAGCCACCCTTTAAAGAAAGCGTAATAGCTCACTAGTCGAGTCGGCCTGCGCGGAAGATGTAACGGGGCTAAAACTATATGCCGAAGCTGCGGATTTACACATTAGTGTAAGTGGTAGGGGAGCGTTCTGTAAGCCGATGAAGGTGGATTGAGAAGTCTGCTGGAGGTATCAGAAGTGCGAATGCTGACGTGAGTAACGACAAAACGGGTGAAAAACCCGTTCGCTGAAAGACCAAGGGTTCCAGTCCAACGTTAATCGGGGCTGGGTGAGTCGACCCCTAAGGCGAGGCCGAGAGGCGTAGTCGATGGGAAATTGGTTAATATTCCAATACTTCAGTGTAATGCGATGAGAGGACGGAGAAGGTTAAGTCAGCCTGGCGTTGGTTGTCCAGGTGAAAGGAAGTAGGCATGTATCTTAGGCAAATCCGGGGTACTCTATGCTGAGATCTGACAGCAAGCTGTACTTGTACAGTGAAGTGGCTGATACCATACTTCCAGGAAAAGTCTCTAAGCTTCAGTTACACTGGAATCGTACCCGAAACCGACACAGGTGGTCAGGTCGAGTAGACCAAAGCGCTTGAGAGAACTCTGCTGAAGGAACTAGGCAAAATGGTACCGTAACTTCGGGAGAAGGTACGCTGCTTTTGGTGATGGAACTTGCTTCCTGAGCTGAGAGCAGCCACAGAAACCAGGCCCCTGCAACTGTTTATTAAAAACATAGCACTCTGCAAACACGAAAGTGGACGTATAGGGTGTGATGCCTGCCCGGTGCTGGAAGGTTAATTGATGGGGTTAGCGTAAGCGAAGCTCTTGATCGAAGCCCCAGTAAACGGCGGCCGTAACTATAACGGTCCTAAGGTAGCGAAATTCCTTGTCGGGTAAGTTCCGACCTGCACGAATGGCATAATGATGGGGGCGCTGTCTCCAGCAGAGGCTCAGTGAAATCGAAATCGCCGTGAAGATGCGGTGTACCCGCGGCTAGACGGAAAGACCCCGTGAACCTTTACTGCAGCTTGACATTGAACTTTGATCTTACTTGTGTAGGATAGGTGGGAGGCTTTGAAACCGAGACGCTAGTTTCGGTGGAGCCAATCTTGAAATACCACCCTGGTAATATTGAGGTTCTAACTCTGTCCCGTTATCCGGGACGAGGACCATGTCTGGTGGGTAGTTTGACTGGGGCGGTCTCCTCCTAAAGAGTAACGGAGGAGTACGAAGGTGCGCTCAGCGTGGTCGGAAATCACGCGTAGAGTATAAAGGCAAAAGCGCGCTTAACTGCGAGACCCACAAGTCGAGCAGGTACGAAAGTAGGTCTTAGTGATCCGGTGGTTCTGTATGGAAGGGCCATCGCTCAACGGATAAAAGGTACTCTGGGGATAACAGGCTGATACCGCCCAAGAGTTCATATCGACGGCGGTGTTTGGCACCTCGATGTCGGCTCATCTCATCCTGGGGCTGAAGCAGGTCCCAAGGGTATGGCTGTTCGCCATTTAAAGAGGTACGCGAGCTGGGTTTAGAACGTCGTGAGACAGTTCGGTCCCTATCTACCGTGGGCGCTGGAAATTTGAGAGGATCTGCTCCTAGTACGAGAGGACCAGAGTGGACGAACCTCTGGTGTACCGGTTGTGACGCCAGTCGCATCGCCGGGTAGCTATGTTCGGAAGGGATAACCGCTGAAAGCATCTAAGCGGGAAGCCTACCTCAAGATAAGATTTCCCTTGGACTTTATGTCCACTAAAGAGCCGTTGAAGACTACGACGTTGATAGGTTGGATGTGGAAGTGCGGTGACGCATGAAGCTGACCAATACTAATTGCTCGTGAGGCTTGACTATACAACACCCAAACAGTTGTATGTAAAGCATCAATTGATTCACATATAATCAATCAAACTTGATTTAGTTGAAAAGCTAGATAAAATGAACACCTTAAATTAACTCAAGTACTTCTGTTAATAACTCATTTGGTAGAAAACTTAGCACGAAGAGCACTGCTCTGAGATTAGACTAAGCAAGTATCCATAACAGTTGTGCTGGCGACAATAGCAAGAGTGAACCACCTGATCCCTTCCCGAACTCAGAAGTGAAACCTCTTAGCGCTGATGGTAGTGTGGGGTTACCCATGTGAGAGTAAGTCATCGCCAGCTCATTATTCGAAACACCCCCTG
>NZ_VOZI01000042.1:0-5294 GCF_013419835.1 Acinetobacter sp. YH12052 | reverse complement strand
TAGAGGAATTGCCACAAGATACGATAAGCTAAAACGTAACTATCAAAGCACTGTTGCTTTAGCTTGTATATTTATATGGTTGCCTCTTTAGCTCAATTTATCGGCTGTAAATGTCAACACACCCTAAACATTTTTTAAATTTTATTCATTATTCTTTCTATCGAATGTCTCATAATTTTTTATTTTAATTTGAACAAAAACAGCCCAAAAATATGGGCTGTACGGTCTTTCACTTACCACAAACTGACAACTTTCTTCATCAATTCAGCACGAATGGGCGCGGTTGGGTTACCTGCATTGCGCTGCGTTTTATTTTCATAAAACTTTTGCCAAGTTTGAACCATCTCTAAAGTGACATCTTGAGTTTTAAGCTTTTCAACGTCGGCTTTGGTGATGTTGGCTAAGCGCGCTGCAGCACCTTCTGGGCCTGTACCCCAACCAATGATGCCTTGACCATAGGCAGGTAAAGACATGTTGTTCGGTGTTGGCGGTAGCGCAAGACGTTGAATATCTGGATTGACCAAGGATTTAATGTGAGGACGGACTTTTTCAGACAGGGTTAATTCGGCAAAACTTAGTGTAGATGCGCTGATTAGCAATGTACTGATAAGGAGAGGTTTAAGCATCATAGATCAACAAATGAATGTAAATAATAATCGTTATATATTTTAGCAAGGTTTTGGTAGCTGAATAAGAATATTTAAATGCATTGGAAATGGATAAGGCTTTATTTTGAGCTCAGCTGTAGATTTGTAGAAGTCAAAAAAGTTCAAAGCACTATTTTATAAGGAATTAAAATAGTGCTTTGTATAGATAGGTACAAATGGATTTAAGTCAAAACATTTAAAGTGATATTAATATTGTTTCGGGTCGCATTTGAATAGGGGCAAACAATATGTGCAGCATCGACCAATTTCTGTGCCTCGCTTGCATCCATACCCTCAAGATGAATATTAAGCGTCACTTCAATACCAAATCCTGTTGGAATAGGGCCGATACCAACATCACCTTCAACATAGGCAGCAGGGGCAATCGAAATTTTATCTCGGTTAGACACAAATTTCATTGCACCTAAAAAACAGGCTGAATAACCAGCGGCGAAGAGTTGTTCAGGATTCGTACCATTACCTGTACCCCCCATAATTTTCGGCACCGCCAATTGAACATCTAAATGACCATCGGACGTCGTTGCACGACCATCACGACCACCAGTGGCTTTTGCATGGGCTGTATAAACTGCTTTTTCTAAAGTCATTTTTCTAATCCCTCAGATGATGGTTCAAAATCATATCGTGGGGGATTTTGTTTAAATAATATTCAGTTTTTTTGTAATTTTATACAGAGTGAAAATCAATATTGAACCAAAACACGGTGCTGCATCAGTGGCATTGATGCGCGAATCTGTTGCTGCTCGTCTAAGTCAAAAGGAACTGTGAGTAGTTGAGCGCCTTCTTCTGCGGTGATTGCTAAAATTTGACCACGGCTGTTGCTTGCTCCAGCATGACCCCAAGTTTGACGCTTTTCACCATGCCAGCCTTGTTGTGCGGCACCTAATACAGCACATTGACTATCCATAGCACGGGCTTGCAGTAAGAGCTGCCAGTGCACTTCACCCGTGGTATAAGTAAAAGCCGCAGGCGTAGTTAATATATTTGCGCCTTGGGTACGAAGTATCAAAGCCAGTTCAGGAAAGCGCAAGTCGTAGCACACCATCAGGCCAATATTGCCAAAAGGTGTTTTTGCAACTACGGGTTCAGTACCAGGTTCAAAGAATTTTGATTCTTGATAGCCACCGACAGCATCACCAACTTGAACATCAAATAAATGAATTTTGTCATAACGTGCTTCGGTGCGTTCAGGGCTGATACACAGGCTAACAGTACGGACACGCCCATCTTGAATGATTGAACCATCTGGACGATAGGGGCATGGGAGTGTACCCGCAACAATCCAAAGTTGATAACGATGTGCGAGTTGTTCTAGTCGCTGCTGAATACTTTCAAATTGCGCCGCGGTTTCGCGTTGTTTACCTGCGGCAAAGCAGACAAAATTTTCAGGAAATACAATGAGACTCGCACCTTGAGCCTGACTTTGTTGCATCAATGACTCGATCACTTTGAAGTTATCTTCAATGTCATTTTGAGAATTCATTTGTGCAACGGAAAGTAAAGTCATGCGAAGAGGGTCTCTGCTGTGATTAACCTAAATTAGACATTTTGCTGCTTGGGTTGCTCTAGATTATCCTGCTCTTTTTGTAGTTGTTTGACCAAAGGCTCAAACATATTTTGGTTGCTATCATTCAGTTTCATCAGCGTTTTGTGTGCATCTAAAACCGTATTCAGCATATTGCTATGGGTAATGTGTTCTTCCATAAGTGCGCGAGTGCATACACTTGGATCACCACAATAATTCAAAATAACAAACACTTGACCTAAACCCATGCTATTGGCAAGCGTTGTGATATCAGAGTTTGTAGACAACATTACCGCTTGGATATGGTGAACTTGTTTAAGCTTCAAACCCAGTTTCGCCAAAATGCCAAGAACAGTACTATCGATAAATGTCGTTTGGGTTAAATCAACGATTGCACCGACGACATTTTGTTGCTGTTCAATTTTGTTTAATAACTTGTCTAGACTAATACAAGATTGGGCACGCACTTCGCCAATAAGCTTAAAAATATGCGTTCCGTTCAAGCTTGCATATTCAACATGACCTGTTGACATATAAATGCCATTTGCAGAGAAGGATAGTAAATTATCCCATAGGGGCACAGCTTACTCAAGTAGCCGAGCATGATCAGAAAGTCGTATTCAGTTTAAGTGGTTGATTTCGTGACTAATTGATTCGACGTAAACTTAGGATGGCAATATCGTCAGCAACATGGTCTGGTGCTTGAAATGATTGATTTTGCAAGTGATAAACCAATTGACCTAGCTGTTCATTCAATCCACCGTCAAAAGGTTCAAGTGCGCCATCCGAGCAAATTACAAAGCGAGAATAACGATTTAAGGTAAATTCAAACTCTTCAACTTCTAGATCTTCAGTTAAGCCGAGTGGGAAGCTGCTGGTATTTAAAATTCGTGCGGGAAGACCGGGTTCAAATAAAATGGCCGGCGGATAATGGCCTGCACTAGACCATTTCAAGACATGCGTATCGAGATTGAGTATTCCTGCAATCATGGTAATGTGCTTTTCAATATTTTCTTGAACCAACATGCCATTGAGTTTTTTGATCAACTCTCTTGGGGTTTTTGAACGACCGTGGAAAGCTGCCATCCACGAAGTCAGTAAACTACTCGTTACGCCATGACCGGACACATCTGCGAGATAAAACATGATTTCTTTATCGCTGATTTTCCAGTAATCGTACCAATCACCCGATAAATAAGCAGATGGTTGGAAGAATGTTTCAACTTTATAGTTGTGGAGTTCAATCGGGTTGGGCAGTAAACGTTTTTGCAAATCTGCAGCAGAAGGGAGATCACGGCTGTCTTGATTGCGTTTGTATTGCGCATCAATTTTAGTAAGTGCCACCTGAAGATTAGTTGGGATATGATCCCAAACCCATCCTGCTAAAGCGCCTTGTTGCCAAGCTTGAGCCAATGCAGCACCTTCATGCTCAAAAGCGAGCACAATAGTAGGAAGTGTCCATTGGTGATTTAAAAAGTCGGCAACATCAGCAATTGCAATGATCGTTGGATCATACAAGTCTAGATCTTCAATGTTAATCATTTGTACGCTAGGAAGCGCATCAAGTACCTGATCTAAATATGGAATATCACGAGTAGGTTGAATGAAATACATAAAGAATTAGATGAATCCTTCGATAGATAATAAGTGTACTATAGCAAGCTAATGATGGCTGGAGGGAAAAACCACACCAGCCAATTGAAAAATTTTATTTATTCAGTTGTTGCTGTGTCAGTTTCATCTGAACTTGTGTCATCAATGAAATCGCTAGAATCATCAGATGAAACATCAGTTGAATTATCTTCAGATTCATCAATATCGTCATCTTCTTCATCAATAAATAAGTTTTCTTCAGCAATCCCTTTTTTCTCGGCAATAGAATAGTTCAGGCGTTGCAAATAGATATCACGAATTTGAGCGTATTTATCGCCTTGCAATACACCTTCGATATCCAGTAATTGAGCGCGAGTATCAATTCCACGTAAAGTTTGCTCAGACCAGTAAGCTACATCATGACCATCAAGTATATATTTCTGTGGACGTCCTTGACTATCTACAGCTAGACCGACGGTTTGACGCAATGTGCTTGGACCAAGCACCGGTAGAACAATATAAGGACCAGAAGGAATACCGTAATAACCTAAAGTCGCGCCAAAGTTTTCATCTTCTGTTTCTAGACCTAGACGGCTTGCAGGGTCAGCAAAGCCTAAAGTTGTCAGTGTATTAACAGTAAAACGCCCCAGACTTTTTGCGGCACGTGTCGGTCGTCCTTGAATGAGTTGGTTAAATGCATTCCAAGGTTCGCCCAAATTTTTACGGAATAAACGATAAGATTCACGAATATCCTTAGGGGTTTTTGCGACATATTGCACAGCAGCAGGGCGGGCAATATGGACATCTAAATAATCATTAAATGCGTAAACTTTCCGGTTGATCGGTTGGAAAGGATCTTTATCTTCTTCTGATTGTGCTGCATTTGCATTTACAGATAATTTTTTTGCAACTTCAGATGACTTGACCATCGCAGCATGCGCAAGTTGTTGCGTTTTTGATTTATTGGCAGCTTCTGAGTCTTGAGCAACAGGTGCTGAAGCCTCGTCATTTGCAAATACAGGTGTTGTTACGACAAGTGACAATAATCCTGCATATAAAAAAGAAGTTTGGCGCATATATAGTCCTGACGCTTTTAGCGCGGCAAAATGTTTGCCGTATAATAAGTAAAAACGTTCAAATAATCCTGATTTATTACTATTAAACCAAATTTGATCAAAATATGAATGAAAAAATGTAATTTGAGTGAAAAATGTGCGCTCAAAATAATTATTTTAAAAAAGGTATTGCAACGGATGTGAAATGCTGTAGAATGCACAACCATCGGCGGTGATGAAGATTAAAACTTCTGATAAAACAATGACTTAAATGAATTGATTGAGTTGGGTTTTATTTGATAAGTTTAAAAATAATTTGAATTACCGGTTGACTCTTTAGAAATAAAGAGTAATATAGCCGACCTAGCTTGCTGGTGACGAACCAACAAGAAGATCATTAAGAGATTATGAAGAACAACTTGTGTGGATTTTTACTAGTTGATTGATCGAAAT
>NZ_VOZI01000041.1:0-5598 GCF_013419835.1 Acinetobacter sp. YH12052 | reverse complement strand
CATATTACCCGCTTGAATTTCAATTCATAGGGTCTTATGCTTGAGTGGTTTTCTATATTCCGAAATTAACCGTTATGACTAAATCTGCTGAAAATATCGAAAAGAAAATTGAAGCCCAGTTAGAGAAACTGAAACAGTTAAAAGCACAGAAACAAGCTATCGAAGCAAGAGAACGTACCAAGCAAAAGGAACAGCAACGAAAAGATGATACTCGGCGTAAAATTCTGCTCGGTTCTTATTTGATTAAAAAAATGCAGAATGAAGCCAATAAAGAAAAAATACTCGCTGAACTCAACGAGTATTTAACAGAAAATAGAGATCGACAGCTTTTTGATTTGCCCGACATTGAAGCCTAATTTTTCTTCGCTATTTGGTTGTTTTGTTCGGCTTGATACTCTGGAATGAGCGTATTTAAAACCTTTTGAATATTGTCCTTGTCTTCTATCTGCAAATTATCTCGATAGTAAATTAAGTCCTGTATTTTGCTTTCCATCTGCATTTTTTCGGTGGGTTCGGCATCTTTGGATAGTCGGGATAATAGGAAGATATAACCGCATATATTTTCCCTCGCAATTTCATAATTTACGATGTCGAGGTATTCAACGGTCACATGCTTTAGATCGGTTGATAGGTTATTTAATTTAATCATGGCTGAAATCCTGATTTTTCTAAAATTGGATAAAGCTCTCTGAATTTTTCAGGCTCTAAAAGCATATCAGCGATACGAATAGCAAATTGTTGGTAGCTTTCTGTACCTTGTGAATATATTCCCATCTCAGGCATTTCAGACATTTTATTCGCAAATAAATGGCGTTGTGCATCGGTCATTTTTATAAAAAAATCAGGCGTGTTTGGATCTCTTTTTGCTTCAACTTTTGGCTGTTGTTTTTGCTTAAATTTGAAAGAAAAACCTGAAATGATCCGTCCTTTTTTATGCTGTTCATACGTTACAGTAATATCAGTATGCTCATTAATTTGTTTAATTGATGGTTCAAGCACACGCTTTTTGAAGTCACTCATGGCGGTGTATTCACTATCAACAAGACCTAATCTATTTCTAAACTCACTAAGTTCTAGTTGTGGAACTTTTCCAACTTCACGCCAAGCAATCAGCAATTCATAAAGCCTAGTGGCGTATTTACTGGTTAGGTGAGCAACTTGTTTAGCTTCATATTTTGTAAAGTGTTCTTCCAATCGTGTGATTAAAGGCACTACATCAGGAGCAAAAGTAATTTCTAACAATGCTAGGTCATCTACATAAAATATACGGCTTACCCAGCGAGATCGAACAATGCCGACTTTGCCTGTTTTTTTATATTCGGCTGTATAACTAAATTGACGATTAAACAGATTATTTACAGCTTCTCTCAAAGCTTTATATGACGCATCGGCAGATACATTGAATAGCTTGGCGTAGTCACTAGCATGTATTTCCAGTTTACTATCCGCAGTGATTCCTTGTCCCGATTCTCTAGCATTAATGATAGCTAGCATGATCAAACGTTGTTCCGTTAGCTCTAGGTTGTAACTGGCATTTATTAGAGCATTATCTTTCACGACTAAACTATTTTTCATAAGAAGAACTTATTATTATCTAATTAAAGGACAATGTAATCTAATATCTTTTTAAGGTCAATATTTATAACGTCCTTTAATTAAGAGTAAATGTCCGTTTATACAAGAGCAAATGTCCGTTTATACAAGAGCAAATGTCCGTTTATACAAGAGCAAATGTCCGTTTATATAGTCTGTAACACTTACTACACAAGGGTTTCAACCTGTCTAAAAGCATTAAAAGCTTTAAAAATAATTAAAAGCCTTTCGAGAGGGGAGTGCAAACTGCCCTAGGTACTCGCTAAAGCTCGTACTCTATTGAAGCTCGTTCCTCGCTTCGTGGGGCAGTTTTTAGTTAATCATGTTTGTGAAATCTAAAAGCAAAAGCATTGGTAATGTATTCGCTTCGCTCATACTTTTTGAAAAGCAAAAGCTCCAAAGTTCGCACCCATTCGGGATGCTCTGTACCTACCTTTTAAAATCGAAAGGGAGCTTGTAATCAGAGAAAAGGCAAGGGCGAAATTTTGATGATGCTCAATCGCTCGTAGACACTCGCTAGGTTCTTATTATCTAGGTTTTAATTATTTACTGGAGCTAATCAAAGTTGTGAAACATTGCTTAAATAATAGTCGTGGAACGTGAAAAGTCATAAAAAAAGCCCAGTCATGGGAGACTGGGCTATAAACTAGAAACTACAGCATTGATTTCTATAGATAATTATAACGCATTTCGTATAAGGTGTATTATGTTAATTTTAGAAAATCTTAAGATAATTATTAATGAGTGGCTTAATGAATAAAGAAATTTCTGTATTACTGCATGACGTTCCTACTCATGCAGATTACGCATGTGATGCAACAGATTTAGATCCAGAAGATATTCCTGAAGATCGTATAGAACAAGTCATAAATTTATTAAATTCTTCTGATGAAAATATTGTATTTGAGGCAGCAAAACTTCTGACTAATTGGGGACAATCCTCTGGTTTTGATGCATTAGTAAATTTATTAAATGAAAATAAATTAGTTGGTTATATAGATCATCGTTTACATGGTTATGATGATACACTTCAGCATGTACTTAGAGCTTTTGTTCGTTATTGGGCATTCCAAGCTGATCTAGGATTTGGTGAACAGGCTAGAATAAAAATATTTCATCCTATACAAAAGATTATAGAAATATCTAATACAGAACCATTTGATATTAGTCGCTTATTTTGGTTAATTGATGATGAAAAATACGATGAATATATTCCTTTAATTAAAAACCATTTAATCCAAATAATAGATCATCCTGAATTACAATTTTGGAAAATCCATGATGCTATTGAACTGATGCTGAAATTAGAGCCTGAGTTTGTTCATAATTTATTAGAAGAAAAAGGCAAAACATTGGAAGACTTTAAAATTAACACTTTATAAAGTTATACATTTAACATAATGGTGGTTATACGAAATTCATTTGTTAGAAACCATTTATTACATCAAAAGTAATGAAAAAGTAAAGAATATGCCTTATATTATCTTTACTTTAATGTTTTTTGAGTGAGGAAATCATGTCCGCAGTCAATTTCAATATGCGCTTAGAAGCAGAGTTAAAAGAACAAGTCACGCCTATTTTAGAAGACTACGGTTTGACTATGCCCCAAGCATTCAAACTGTTCTTGAATCAAATCGTTAAAACTAAGGCGATCCCTTTATCTTTTGACTATGCGCGAGAAACTGCTTTAACTCCTAAAGCAGCAGCTAAGTTACTTCAATCTTTAAAAGAGATTGAAAATGGCGAGTACACCGAGTACGAAACGGTAGAAGAAGCGATTAAAGCTATGTCGGAAGAAGCACATGGCTAAACGTAAGATTATCGTAACCAGTTCTTTTAAACGTGATATTAAAAGACGTTATTTAGAACTGGTTACGGCTGAATGGGCAGAAGTATTAGATTGTTTAGTCGCAAATAATCCTTTGCCTGAAAAATATTTAGATCATCCCTTGAAGGGTGGTGCAGAGTTTAAGAATTGTCGTGATTGTCATGTGAAGCCTGACTTAGTCTTGATTTATAGGCTTGTTGGTGACGATATTTTAGAACTGCATCAGTTGGATAGCCATTCCGAAATTTTTGGATGACTATCGCTCGATGCTTTGAAATATGGCTTTAGCCATGTTTCAAAGTCGGGCAACTTTGCGCTTGCTGTAATTTGATTCGTAATGAGAAAAACCAAGCAAAGTACCGATCAACTAGTATTTTTTAGGGTCGATCTGACACCAGTCATAGGTTTTTTCTTTGACACTACTCGGTTCAAACGAGTAGCAATTTTTCCTCATTATTCTCACCAATGTTTCACCATCACTTTCTCGAATTTGTAGCGGATATTTTTTTAGTACAGCCAGATCTGCTCTACGTTCATCAATTTCGTCTTTGCTTGGTATGTATAAGAAGATAGCCAAAATGAATACCATCATCACAGCCACAAACGTGCTGGCAAAAATAAGGATAAGTTTTAAGTTGAGCCTGTTTGTAGCTTCGTTTAATGCCTGAATACTGTTGTTTAATGCACCTGTATGCTTTTTATTTGCGTTTTCTAGCGATTTTTCAGCCTTGTCTAGCACTCCACTAGCGACTTGGTTGTAAAACTGCTCTAATCGCTTCTTATCGTCTGCTATGGCTTCTCGATATTCCTTCATGGATGCCAATAAAATATATAACTGGTCATCTAAATCATTTTGATTGCTCATAATGACATTCCGCCTCTACTTAGTTTTTGAGATGCCTTGCGGAGTGCTTGCTCGGCTCGTTGTTTATCTAATTCTTGCTGTCGTTTCATTTCCGCTTGGCGTTCCAGTTCTAGACGTTTGGTTTCTTGGTTCTTCTGCCATTGATCAAAACCTTGATCGACACGGTTTAAACCACGCTGTAAAACGCTCTCTTTCTGCTGTTTCTGTTGGTCAAGCTGTTGGGCGTTCTGCTGTTTCACATTGTCATTAAAACGGCTGATTTCAGTGTCTATGCCTTGTCTGCGTAATTGGGTGACTTTAGTGCCTTCATGGATGGTGGCTTGTAGTCCGTTATTCTGATCGGCATAGCTGCGGTGGTCTATTTTTTCCTGAAAGCCTGCTCGTTCTAATGCGTGATTGGCTAAATTTGCCCACGTTTCCCGAATCTGTTTAATTTCGTCTTGGGTTGTCCCCATACCAAGGCTTTTTCGTTTGGCGTTACTGAGTTCAATATCGGTTTTGGTGGTCAGAGTGAGTTTATTGTCTGCATTCAATTCGGCTTTTCGGGTTGTGAGCATGATATGGGCGTGATGGTTTTTATCATTACCGCCTTTACTCGGTTCATGGATGGCTAAATCTGCGATTACGTCATAGCGATCAACTAAGGACCTGGCAAAGTCTTTTGCCAAGTCCTTACGTTGATCAGCGTCTAATTCATCGGGTAGGGCGATTACCCATTCTCTAGCGGTTCGGGCATCTTTGCGGTTTTCGGACTGTTCTGCCAAGTTCCAAAGGTCATTACGGTCAATTTCAATATCGAGATTCGAGATAATTTCTGAATGGGCGACACCATCTTTTCTTGTAAAGTCATGGGTCAGCCCTGTGCGTTCATCTTTGAGCTTTTCACCTGCACGATAAGCCATAGATGCAACAGCAGTTCTGCCTGAACTTCGATTAACTGTTTTGGTCGAGCAATGATAAATCGCCATCGCTTAACACTTCCGACTAGCAGGGACGTAATAACCGCATTTTTCACATTCTCTTTTTAGGTTCTGAACTTCTCTTTCTTCTGCATGTTGTGCCATCTGTTCAGGCATCTTATAAGTGCATTCGTGTCCGCAATTTGGACAAAGGTAAAGGTGAGTTTCTCTAAAATTATACCGATACATTTTTATTTACCTTTTGCTTTTTTAAATTGCGTAGCAATTTTTTGGGGTTAAGGGGATTCCCCTTACGCAAACTTTGACTTGGATGAAATCCAAGTCGTAAGTGCGCATTTCATGAAAAACACGATAGCATATTACCCGCTTGAATTTCAATTCATAGGGTCTTA
>NZ_VOZI01000040.1:0-5674 GCF_013419835.1 Acinetobacter sp. YH12052 | reverse complement strand
TAAGACCCTATGAATTGAAATTCAAGCGGGTAATATGCTATCGTGTTTTTCATGAAATGCGCACTTACGACTTGGATTTCATCCAAGTCAAAGTTTGCGTAAGGGGAATCCCCTTAACCCCAAAAAACTGCTACGCAATTTTTTAAAAGCAAAAGCATCTCAAGGCGACTGCATGGCAATCTATCATTGTTCAACTAAAACAGTTAACCGAAGTTCAGGACGAACTGCGGTTGCATCAAGTGCCTATCGTGCAGGTGAAAAACTAGAAGATGAACGCACAGGATTGACCCACGACTTTACGAGAAAAGACGGTGTCGCCCATTCCGAAATTATCTCAAATCTCGATGTCGAAATTGACCGTAGCCAACTTTGGAACTTGGCGGAAAAATCTGAAAACCGCAAAGATGCCCGAACCGCTAGAGAATGGGTCATTGCCCTACCTGATGAATTAGACGCAGATCAACGTAAGGACTTGGCAAAAGACTTTGCCAGGTCCTTAGTTGATCGCTATGGCGTGATTGCAGATTTAGCTATCCATGAACCCAGCAAAGGCGGAAATGATAAAAATCATCATGCCCATATCATGCTGACCACCCGAAAGGCTGAATTAGACCCTGAAAATAATCTGATTTTGACAACAAAGGCAGAGATTGAACTCAGCAACGCCAAAAGAAAGACCCTCAACATGGGTACAACCCAAGAGGACATTAAACAAATTCGGGCAATGTGGGCAGACTTAGCAAATCACGCTTTGGAACAAGCAGGACAACAGCAAAAAATTGACCACCGCAGCTATGCCGATCAGAACAACGGACTGCAAGCCACGATTCATGAAGGGACTTCGGTCACTCAATTACGCAGAAAAGGCATCGGCACCGAAATCAGCCGTTATAACGACAAGGTAAAACAGCACAACGCCCAATACCTGAATCAAAAAGAACAGCACAAAGAAACCACGCTACAGCGTGGCTTTAACCGTGTTGAGCAAGGCTTTGACCAATGGCAAAAAGACCAAGAAGCCAAACGCCTAGAGCTAGAACGCCAAGCGGAAAAACAGCGAGAAATGAAACGAGCCGAGCAAAAGGCATCACCTAATTTGAATAAAGGCGGATGGTCACGATGAGCAACCAAAACGATGATTTAGACGACCAGTTATATATTTTATTGGCATCCATGAAGGAATACAGGGAAGCCATAGCAGACGATAACAAGCGATTAGAGGCGTTTTACAACAAAGTGGCTAGCGGGATATTAGAGCAGAGCAAAAAAAACCTAAATAACGCAAATCAGGAAGCTACACGCGCCCTTCAAGGACGTATTCAGGAACTAGACAAGGCTACTGATAAACTAAACTATAGATTTATTGCCTTGTTATGTGCAATTTTCCTCAGTCTGGTACTGGTTTTTCTTTCTTTCATATTTTTATTCATTCCAAGTTTTGATGAGATCAAAGAACGTCGTGCAGAAGCAGCTTGGCTAGAACAAAGATATAACCTAGATATTAAAAACTGTAATGGTAAATCCTGTGTCCGGATCATGAAAAATGACTGTCACGGACCAAACAAAGATTATTGCGTGATTGACCCTAAATAATGCTTTTTAAAGCGGAGCTGCAATCCAATAACCGTGGTTAGCGCAAACATCAGGAATAGGGTCAGTAATAGATCGAGGTTTCGTTGGGTACTGGCCTCCACCAAGTCTAATTTCATCACCTACAAAAACTTTATGATTATTAAATTTGTTGGTAATACTGATCCTACCGTCACTTGTATATTCTAACTCGCTGCTACTAGCCCAGATAATAAAAGGGCTGGTATCACTGTTTAGACGAATACAACCATGTGGATCTAAATGTAATTTGCCACCTGCAAGTGAAACCATATAAGTCTTCACTTCGGGACTTTGCTTGATAAAAAATACTGGTTTTACAGGTTCTATAATATTAGAAACTAAAGCAGGCTTTGCCATGCAGCCAGTAAGCACAGAAATAATGAAAAAACTTTGGGCTAAATTATATATTTTCATAGTCAACCAAGTTATGAGATGGGACAGTACTTTGCTTGGTTTCTTTCGTTATTCAATTTATACCGGTGCACGCAAAGTGGCTCGACTTTGAAACATGGCTAAAGCCCTATTTCAAAGCATCGAGCAAAATTTTAATTAAACACGTTTCAATGCCATGATATGACGAACCATCTCGTTAATATGCTGTTTTGTTTCATCATCTTGAGAACTTAGCCAAGTTACAACATCCGCATCAAAAGCTTTTGCTTGAGCAATCGCATGGCGTTCTTGTAATTTTTTCACGAAGTTTGGTTTTACTACTGGCGCATTGGTAGGGTCAAAATTTTTATAGCGTTCTAATTCATTTTGCATGGTTATACCTCCGCTTTTGATTGTGTGATGGCTCAAAAGCAGTAATGATTCTTGCAACATCACCACGTTCGACCCAAACCACTGTTAGTAGTCTACCACGATTGCTTAGACCGATTGATATCAACCGTTGTTCGTCATAATGACCAAGATCGTCAAAGGACATCAGCTCTGGATCAAGAAAAACGCTACATACTTCTTCAAAAGTAATTTCACGCCCTCGATAGACTATTTCCATTTTTTTATCGTGCCATTCAAATAGCAGACCGTAATACTCAATCAACGGCATCTTTAGCCTTTTCCCTAGATTTACAACCTTCTAAAAGTCTACTTAGAGGGTTTCACTTATTCAATAACTCATTAATTTAAATGGGTTCTAACATCTAAGTTTCGTATAACCGCCATTATGTTAAGTCAGGCGAAGACTCACTTAAAACAAGAGCTTTAATTTTTACGGCTTTTTCGAAATGATCTAATTTATGTTGCATGATCCACCAATTGGCTGCTTCCATTAAAAGCTCAGGATTATCATTCTTATTCTTGAAAAAAGCATAGAAAGATAAACCTACGCTATCTCCTTTTTTGTCAATTTTTTCATTACATCCATGAATAAATATTTCTCTTAACTCTTTTCTCATATTTTTAACTTTCTCTAAAATTAACATAATACACCTTATACGAAATGCTGTATAATTATCCTTATAATTCAACGCTGTAGTTTCTAGTTTATAGCCCGAGCATCCCTGTTCGGGCTTTTTTTATGATTTTTCATGTTCCACGCCTATTCTTTGATCAATGTTTCACAACTTTGATTAGCTCCATTAAATAATTAAAACCTAGATAATAAGAACCGAGCGAGTGTCTACGAGCGATTGAGCATCATCAAAATTTCACGCTCGCCTTTTCTCTGATTACAAGCTCCCTTTCGATTTTAAACGGTAGGTACAGAGCATCCCGAATGGGTGCGAACTTTGGAGCTTTTGCTTTTCAAAAAGTATGAGCGAAGCGAATACATTACCAATGCTTTTGCTTTTAGATTCCACAAACAGGATTAACCAAAAACTGCCCCACGAAGCGAGGAACGAGCTTCAATAGAGTACGAGCTTTAGCGAGTACATAGGGCAGTTTTAATAGTTTTTCCCTTTTTAATAGTTTTAATAGTTTTAATAGTTTTAGACAGCATGAAAGCCTTATATAGCAATACTCTTCAGCCTCATACAACGACAGATTTACCCTTATACAACGACAGATTTACCCTTATACAACGACAGATTTACCCTTATACAACGACAGATTTACCCTATATAACGACAATAAAAAATAATGTTGTTGTTTTAATTAACGCTTTTATAATATAGTGTCGTTTTATTGCAGAAAAATAATCCTTAAACCAAATGAAAAATGATCTAGTTATAAAAAGTAATACTCTTGTTGAAGCTTGCTTTAATCTCAGTTTGACTGAATATCGAATACTACATGTAGCCTTCACTGAATTAGCTGAATATGAAAGTGATAAAGGCTTATTCCACACACGAGAATTTAGAGTATATGCAAAAGATTACTCCAAGCTATTTAATACTGATGAATCCGATGCTTATAAGGTATTAAGGGATGCAAGTGAGCGATTATTTAACCGTTACTTCACGTATGATCGGGTCTATCAAAAACCTGATTTTATAGAATGTGTTAAATCGAGATGGGTACAAAAAATTAGTTATGCAGATACGCAGGGATATATTAAATTTCAGTTAGCCGATGATGTTTTTAGCATGATTGGACAACTGAAAGATTGTTTCACACGATATAGATTATCTAAAACAGCCCAATTAACGAGCGTTTATGCTATTCGCCTTTATGAAATGATGATTCAATGGCAAAGCACGAAAGTTGTTCCAGTAATAGAATTAAATACGTTAAGAGAACGCCTTGCTATTGAGGAGCATGAATATCCTAGAGTCTATGATTTTAAGAATCGTGTCTTAGACCCTGCTATTAAACAAATTAATAAATATACAGATATCACAGTAAGTTACGAACAACACAAGCAAGGACGTATCATTTCTGGGTTTTCATTTAAGTTTAAGCAAAAAAAAGACGATAAACCTAAAATTAATACTAAGCGTGACCCTAACACCCCTGACTTTTTTATAAAAATGACCGATGCACAACGCCATTTATTTGCCAATAAAATGTCAGAAATGCCTGAAATGAGTAAATATTCAAAAGGTACAGAAAGCTACCAACAATTTGCTATTCGTATCGCTGACATGCTTTTAGAGCCTGAAAAATTTAGAGAACTTTACCCATTTTTAGAGAAAGCAGGATTTAAATCATGATGCAACTGGAGAACCTAACAGCCAATTTTCAAGGCGTTCAAATTGAGTATACCGACATCGTTAATTATGAAATTGCGAGGGAGAATATCTGCGGTTATATCTTTCTATTATCCCGAATATCCCAGAATGCAGAACCCACTGAAAAAATGCAGATGGAAAGCAAAATAGAGGACTTAATTTACTATCGGGATAATTTGCAGATCAAGGATAAAGTAAATATCCAAAAAGTCTTAAATGAGCTAATTCCAGAGTATAAAGCCGAACAAGAAAAGCAAAGAGCTAAGAAAAATTAGGCTTTCTTCTTAACTTTACTTTTTTGCTTAGGCTTAACAGTAAATTGCTCTCCCAAAGCCTTGCCTTGTTTAAAAGTGACAATTTCCTTAGCTTCAATTTTAAGTTTTTCGCCAGTTTTAGGATTGTGTCCCATTCTTTCGGCACGCTGTTTTACTTCAAAAGTCCCAAAATCAACTAATCGGACATTTTTATCTTCAACCAGGGCTTCTGTAATGACTTCAAGAACAGAATTAAGAACAACTCTTGCTTCATCTTGATTAATATTTAATTTAGGTGCTAATTTGGCAATTAAATCGGCTTTATTCATAATTAATTGTCCTCAATATTTGGTAAGTCAAAAAGCTGTCGATCTCTATTTTCTGTTAAATATTCGTTGAGTTCAGCGAGTATTTTTTCTTTATTGGCTTCATTTGCCTGCATTTTCTTAATCAAGTAAGAACCGAGCAAAATTTTACGCCGAGTATCATCCTTGCGCTCCTGTTCTTTCTTTTTGGTACGTTCTCTTGCTTCAATAGCCTGTTTCTGTGCTTTTAACTGTTTCAGCTTCTCTAACTGGGCTTCAATTTTCTTTTCGATATTTTCAGCAGATTTAGTCATAACGGTTAATTTCGGAATATAGAAAACCACTCAAGCATAAGACCCTATGAATTGAAATTCAAGCGGGTAATATG